>JBCCVY010000140.1:0-8837 GCA_039194725.1 Pseudomonadota bacterium | reverse complement strand
TCTCGCGGTATTTTTCGAACGCCGTCAGCCAGTGTGTCTCGCTCAATGGCGGTATGGCGCCGAGCAGCGGTTTCCACTCGGTGATCGACAGGCCTGAATCGGTCAAGCGCGTTGCGCCGCCGACAATCACCATGGCGAATACCATGGCGGCGACGAACAGCAACCAAAGCCGAATGTAGGGTTGCGATGCCAGTTGTTTTTCAGTCAGAACCGTCATGCCCCTGACCTATTGGGTGACAGCGCCGGTTTGAAGGGCGCACAGCGCCGCACCTGGAGCCTTTTTGCGCGACGGAATCGTTTGGGCCACATGGTCCCGGAGGTTGCCGCAGGGGCAATTAACCGTGTCATTGTTGCTCTAGCACACCTGCTCGAATTCTTGGTACATATGGTTTACGAACTATGGCGAACCGGGATGTGCGCCAGTACGGAGTACCAGAGCGAAGTGAAGCAAAAGATCGAACAGGCGGCGCAGCTGTTCCAGGCGGGACAGCCGCGTGAAGCGCTTGAAATGCTGCAACCCGTGACCAGCGAAGCACCGGGCCTGATGCGCGGGCAGACGCTGTCTGCGCGCTGCTGGCTGGCGCTCGGTCATCGCGACAAGGCGCTGGATCATCTCGCGACTGTAGCCGGTTATGTGGACAAGGCGCCGCGCCCGGCTATCGCCCGGGCCAATCTTGCCCAGTTCTATGCCCTGGCCGATGAATGGGACACGGCGACCTCGATTCTCGAAGTGGCCGTCGCGCAGGAGCCCGACAATATCGAACTGAAGGTCAAACACGCCGACATGCTGGCCAATGCCGGGCAATGGCGCGACGCGTTGATGATCTTTGAAGCGGCGGTCAAGAAATTCCCCGAGAACGGATCTCTCCTGCGCTCGACGGCAATTTCAGCGCAGATGTGCCAACAGAACGTCCGGGCCGTCGAGCTGTATACTCGTGCCATGGCGGCCGGGCTTGCCGACAGGCAGGTGTACTCCAACCTGATTGGAGGTCTGATTGAACTGGGACGGGTCGATGAAGCCCATCGCCACGCCGTTGACTGGTGTGCTGCCATGCCGGCAGACATCGAGGCAATGGCGTTCATGGCCCTGCTTGAAGTTGAAGTGGGCAACAGCGATGCGGCGGCACGCTGGTTTGACTTTAACCGCTTCGTGAAAGGGCACACCATTGAAGTGCCGGACGGCTATGAAGACCTGAATGCCTTCAACAGGGCGATCGAGGCTGTCGTTCTCGGTGATGACAAGCTGGAAACGCCACCTGAGGATCATCCTACCTGGCACCACCCGGCGCTGCGCATCGGCCCGGACATCAACAATGATGACGACGGCCCGGTGGGTGAGCTGGAAAAGCAGATGCGTGTTGCCGTCGACAAATATTTCGCCGACAGCCCAAATGACGACAATCATCCGTTCCTGGCAACCGAACCGAAGGACTATGACATTGTGGCATGGTCCGCGGTGCTGGATGGTGAAGGCAATCAGAAGCCGCATATCCACATGTCGGGTTACCTGTCCGGCTGCTATTACGTGACCATCCCGGATGAGGTATCCGGATCAGGCGACGACAATGCCGGTGCCTTTGAAATGGGCAGGCCGCCTGAGGAACTGCCGTTCAAGGCCGAGTTTCCAGTTGAAACCGTCAAGCCCCGTGAAGGCTTGATGCTGTTGTTTCCAGCCTTCATGTATCACGGTACGGTGCCGTTCAAGTCGAAGCAGAAACGCATCTGTGTCGCTTTTGACGTGATCCCCAAACAGGCGGCCTGATATCGGTCTATTCGGCAGCCTGACGCGCTGCCGTGGCATCGGCCACAACGCCAAGAGCGTGATGGATGATGTCGACACCGGCGCCTTCACGGCGGGCGTCTTCGGACAGGATGCGGCGCCACAATCTGCCGCCGGGCCGGGCATGAAACAGGCCCATCATGTGCCGGGTGATGCGGGTCAGGTAATCGCCCTGCGCCAGGCGCGTTTCGATATAGCCGATCATCTGTTCCGCGGCTTGCGTCCGGTCCGCGACCGGGTTTTCGGGTGCGCCGAACACCTGCCGGTCCACGTCAGCCAGCAGCCATGGATGCTGGTAGGCGGCGCGGCCGAGCATGACCCCATCGACGTGCGCCAGATGATCAAGCGCTTCATCCAGGCTGGCGATGCCGCCATTGATCGATATGTGCAGGTCCGGCCGGGCCTGCTTGATCCGGTAGACCCGGCCATAATCCAGCGGCGGCACGTCACGGTTCTGCTTCGGGCTGAGACCATCAAGCCAGGCCTTGCGGGCGTGCACGATAAACGTGCCGCAACCGGCCGATGCGACAGTTTCGATGAACTTCGCAAAGTCGGCTTCCGCATCCTGATCATCGATACCGATGCGGCACTTGACGGTGACCGGAACCGAAACCGCCCGGCGCATGGCCTCAACGCCGCGCGCCACAGTGTCCGGTTCGGCCATCAGGCAGGCTCCGAAGCGGCCGGACTGCACCCGGTCGGACGGACAGCCGCAATTCAGATTAATCTCGTCATATCCGGTGGCTTCGCCGATACGGGCGGCTTCTGCAAGCTCTGACGGTTCGGATCCGCCAAGCTGGAGGGCAACCGGGTGTTCGCAAGGATCAAAGCCCAGCAGATGCTCCCGGTCGCCGTGGATAACCGCGCCGGTCGTCAGCATTTCCGTGTAGAGCAGGGCGCGGCGGGTCAGCTGCCGGTGAAACACCCGGCAATGCCGGTCGGTCCAGTCCATCATCGGGGCGATGGCCAGCCGGCGCGCCTGATCGGCGGACATGTTGGCATGATCGTTCATGGCATGAGTCCATACAGAGGGGAATTGCCGGATGTCAAACCTGACCTGCAGCCTGCGCCGGATCATGTGCCACACTGGCATCAACATGTCCGGCATCACCGGCAACCGGTCGAGCCGGTGAAACAGGCTGGATAAGTTGCAAGCCAGCGTGGCGTTTTCAACCTGTACGAGTAACCTGAACGAGGTGGAGAATCACAGGACGGCGGCATGTTCCAACCAGTTGAGATCGGCCTCGCGCCCTGGTCGCACGCTCAGATGCAAAGCGAGCTCGAACGCTTCTATGCGCTGCTAGATGCGCGTCCGATCTGCAACAACAGTGGCGGTATGCAAGCCCCGCATCTGTTTGCGGTCTGGTTCATGGCACGTGCCCTGCAGCCCGCCGCCATTGTGGAGAGCGGGGTTTGGAAGGGCCAGGGCACATGGATGCTGCGACAGGCCTGTCCGGATGCAGCAATGCACTGTATCGAACCCTGCCAGAGCCGCATTGAGTTTCGCGATGATCGGGCGACGTACCATACGCGCGATTTCGCCGCCGGCAACTGGGATCACCTTGACCGGGAGCGGACGCTGCTGGTGTTTGATGATCATGTCAATGCTCTCCACCGGGTGCGGGAGGCGAGGAAGCTGGGGTTCAGGCACCTGATCATTGAGGACAATTATCCGGCACCTCGAGGTGACTGCTATTCGCTGAAAAAAGCGTTTGCAGGTGCCGGGTTTTCGTCACCGGGCAACGGCGGCGGCAGCAAATACAAAGCTCTGCTGGCCGGCAAGTGGCGGCGGCGCAAGGAGGTCTGCCCGAACGTGCAGCCAAACCCGGATGATGCGCGCTACCTGAACCGGCATCTGGATGTCTACAGCGAGTTCCCACCCCTGTTCCGGCCATCCCGCACCAGGTGGGGCGATGACTGGACAGATGAACACTATCCTACGCCACCGGCGCTGCTGCAGGAAGCGGACCGGGTCCGGTTTCCGGTGTTGTGGCGGGAGGCCTTGTCTTACACCTGGATATGCTACGCGCGGCTCAAACGCTGAGATGGGGTTTCGTCAGCGCTCTGATGCGGCTTGCTGCAGCTTGTTGCCGACAAACTGTTTTGCGCTCGAGCATGCCTCTGCCAGATGGTTTCCGTGTACGAGGCCGGCGGCGATGGCGCTGGCCAGCATGCAGCCGGTGCCGCGCAGGATTGCTTTCAGCCTCGGTGCTTCGAATGTGCTGGCAGGCCGATCGCGCTGGAACAGTTGGTCGATGGAGCTGTCGCCGGTGCCGTGGCCACCCTTGATCAGCACAGCTTTCGCACCCAGTTCCAGCAACGCCATTGCCTGCTCATCAGGATGCCGGCATCCGGTAAGCTGCTCAGCTTCCGGCAGGTTGGGGGTTGCCAGCGTGCACAGCGGCAACAGTCGTGTTTTCACGGCGCCGATGCCGTCGGCGTTCAGCAGTTCGGTGCCGGACGACGAAACCAGCACTGGGTCGATGACCAGCGGGATCTCGGTCCGGTCCTGCAAGACCTTTGCAATCGCCACGACTGTTTCGCCTGAGTGCAGCATGCCGGTCTTGATGGCGCCGACAGGACCGCTGGCCAGCGCCGATGACAGCTGTTGTGCCACCTGGTCCGGCGGCATGGCCAACACGGCCTGAACCGCGTTGTCGGTCTGGGCAGTGATGGCGGTGACCACCGGTCGTGTCTCGCAGCCTAGTTCGGTGAGCGTGGAGACATCTTTGGAGATGCCGGCGCCACCGCTGGAATCCGTGCCGCCAATGACAATGACCGCCGGTGCCATGGCTCTAACCCAGGGCAATCAATGAAATGTCGGTGCAGCCGGCCTGTTGCAGGCGCAGACCGGCATTCCAGGCCCGTAGCCCCGACCTGCAGCACAGTACGGTGCGTCTCTTGCGGGCAGCGTCGGACAGTGCCGCCACATCATCCACCGTTGTTCGCCGGGCGCCTGTGCTGACAACACTGGGCGCTTCATCGATGCTGCGTAGATCAACCACAAGGTCATCGCCGGTGATGTCTTCAACCGAGACAAAGCCGAACCCGTCCTCCGGCTCCGGGGCGCCGGCAAACGAGAACGACGAGGTTGTGAAGTGGCGCAGGTCGAGGCTGATCATGCGGCCCAGTGGAGATGGCTTGAGGCCGAGCAGGCAACTCAGGGCCAACTGAGCCTGCAGGGAGCCCAGAACGCCAACTGCCGGCCCGCTGACGCCGGCGGTTGCACAGTTGGCGGCAGAGTGCGGCAGGTCGGGAAACACCGCCCGGACGCTGGGCGCAAGACCACCGCAAAAACCTCCCGCATATCCGGCAAAACCGAGCACGGATGCCGATACGAAGCACTGGCCGGATGTCAGGCAATGGTCCGACAAGGTGTAGGTGACAGCGAAGCTGTCGGCGGCATCGATGACCAGGTCAGCGCCGTGGCAGATGGATGCCGCATTTGCCGGTTCAAGCCGCCGGGTTTCGGCCAGGATCTCGACGTTCGGGTTGTGGGCAGTGAGTGTGCTGCGGGCGGCATCGGCCTTGCGCCGGCCGATATCCGCCATGGAGTAAAGCGGCTGGCGATGCAGATTGCTCTCCTCCACTACGTCGGCATCGACGATTTTGAGACTGCCGACACCGGCACCGGCCAGGTAGCTCAGCGCCGGACAGCCAAGGCCGCCGGCGCCGATGACGACGACCCGGGCGCCTGCCAGCCGGGCCTGGCCGTCAGCGCCGAATTCCGGCATGACCATCTGGCGGGCATAGCGGTCCATCAGGCATGCATCCGGGTCGCGGACAGCCATTCCCGGGTGCGGGCTTCCGGGTCCGGGTTCAGCGTGATGTCAGTGACGACAGCGGCACAGTCGGCACCGGCGGCGAACACCCCGGGCAGACGGTCCGGATTCAGTCCGCCAATGCCGACGAGCGGGCGGTTTCCGATCAGCTTTTTCCACTCGCCCAGCTTGTCCAGGCCCTGTGGCGCCCACGGCATCTTTTTCAGGATGGTCTGATAAACCGGACCCAGGGCCACATAATCGGGATCATGCGACAGCGCCCGATCCAGTTCCGCATGGTCATGGGTGGACAGGCCGATACGGATGCCGGCGCGGCGAATGGCCTTGAAATCCGCCGTGTCCATGTCGCCCTGGCCCAGGTGGACATAGTCGCATTGCAATTCAATGGCCGCCTGCCAGTAGTCGTTTACGACAAGCTGGCAACGGTTGTCCGCGCACACTGTCTTGGCGCGCCTGATCTCATCGCAGATGGTGTCATCGTCCATGTCCTTGCAGCGCAGCTGCGCTAGCCTGACGCCGAGCGGCACCAGGCGTTCGAGCCATGCGGCATTGTCCACGATCAGGTAGAACGGGTCGAGCGTGTGCGTCATCCAAGGCTGGCCTTTCCGAAAACCGGCGTCGACGGGCTGGCCATGTCGCGGGCTTCCATCGGATCGGCGTCGCGCGCCAGCGCGCCGGCCTCAACGGCCCGGGCGAAGGCGCGGGCCATCATCACCGGGTCACCGGCCCTGGCCACCGCGGTGTTGAGCAACACGGCGTCAAATCCCAATTCCATGGCGTGAGCGGCGTGCGACGGCAGTCCGATGCCGGCATCGACAATCAGCGGTACATCGGGAAAGTGCGCCCGCATGGTGCGCAGGCCGTAGACATTGTTGAGACCAAGACCGGTGCCGATCGGCGCGCCCCACGGCATCAGCACCCGGCACCCGGCCTCCAGCAGGCGTTCGGCCACGACCAGGTCGTCGGTTGTGTAGGGAAACACGTCGAATCCGTCTTCACAGAGCACGCGAGCGGCCTCGACGAGGTCGAGCACATTGGGGCACAAGGTGTCATTGTCGCCGATCACTTCAAGCTTGATCCAGTTGGTGTCGAACACCTCGCGCGCCATTTGGGCGGTGGTGACGGCTTCCTTCACCGAGTGGCAGCCGGCCGTGTTCGGCAGCACCCGCACACCCATGTCGCGGATCAGGTTCCAGAATGCCTGGCCATGCTGGTCGCCGCCGGACTCACGGCGCAGCGACACGGTGACAATCTCGGCACCCGAAGCGCGAATCGCGTCACCGAGGATGGCAGGCGAAGGGTATTGCGCCGTTCCCAGCAGGAGGCGGGAGCCAATATCGACACCGTAGACCTGCACCGGATCAGCCTCCCTGCATGGGCGCCAGGATTTCCAGCCGATCGCCGTCTCCCAGGCTGGTGCTGGCGCGGGCAGGCCCGGGCACGAACTCGCCGTTCAGCGCTGTGGCCACGCGCGCGTCGCCATATCCAAGCTCCCCGAGCGCAGCTTCAAGCAGCGTAGCGGTTACCTCAAGCGATTGACCGTTCACGATGATCTTCATCCATCAACTCCGGTTTGTAGCCAGGATTGGTTATGGCGTCTGCTGCCATGCGCGCGCACGCCGGGGCGAGCAGGAAGCCATGCCGGAACAGGCCGTTCACGTGCAGCGTACGGCCATGCCAGCGCAGCCTGGGCAGGTTGTCGGGAAAGGCCGGGCGCACATCGGCACCGGTCTCAATGATCTCAGCTTCCGCAAAGGCGGGATGCACGGCGTAAGCCGCATTGAGCAGATCAACCATGCCACGTGCCGTTATGCGGCCGCGGTCTTCAGCCTCGATCTGGGTGGCTCCGACCATGAAGTGGCCATTGCCGCGCGGGACCAGATAGACCGGCCAGCGCGGGTGCAACAGCCTGACAGGCCGTGAAAACCCGACGCCTTCGGCCTTGAGCACCAACATCTCGCCTTTGACACCGCGCAAATCCTTCAGCACATCACGCGCGGCAAATCCGCGGGTGTCCACGACGAGAGAGCCGCTGACGGTGTGGCCTTCAAGAGGCGTGTTGTAGGCGATGGTCACGCCGGACGCGGCCAGCTTTTCTGTCAGGGCCGTGATGGCCCGGCGCGGATCAATATGCGCTTCTGCGTGGAAGAACAGGGCGTGCCGGAAGCGGCCCTGCAAATCAGGCTCAAGTTCCGCCAGTTGTTCAGCGTCAACGGTTCGATGCGCCTCGGTGCGCCGGGCAAAGCGGGCAAGCTCGCCCGCGTCGCGGGACGGTGCAACGACCAGCGAGCCATTCTCGATCACGTCCGACACGTGCTGCCGCCACCAGCCAATGGCTTCCTGTCCAAGGCGTACGACAGGCTCTTCCGCCGTATCGCCCTCGCACCAGGGTGCCAGCATGCCGCCGGCATACCAGGAGCAGGTGTCGCGGCCAAAGCCTGGTGCCCGGTCGATGATGTCGACCTTGCAGCCGCGCTGGCTGAGCTCTGTGGCGATGGTGAGGCCGGCCACGCCGGCCCCGACCACGGTGACGTTCATGGTCCGGTCACTCCGCAGGATCGGCGGATTCGTTGACCGGCATGTAGAGATCGCCACCTTCGCGATACTTCAGCGCCATGGCTTCCATGCCTTCCTTCTGCGCCTCGGCACGAATGTCGTGACTGATGCGCATGGAGCAGAATTTCGGCCCGCACATGGAGCAGAAATGAGCCACCTTGTGAGCTTGCTTCGGCAATGTCTGATCATGGAAGTCACGGGCCGTCTCGGGATCGAGCGCCAGGTTGAACTGGTCCTCCCAGCGTAACTCGAAACTGGCGCGGGACAACGCGTCATCGCGAACCTGCGCGGCCGGATGGCCCTTGGCCAGGTCGGCGGCGTGAGCGGCGATCTTGTAGGTGATCACGCCGGTTTTCACATCGTCCCGATCTGGCAGGCCGAGGTGTTCCTTTGGCGTCACATAGCAAAGCATGGCCGTGCCGTACCAGCCGATCATGGCGGCGCCGATGCCGGAGGTGATGTGATCGTAGCCAGGCGCGATATCGGTGGTGAGGGGGCCAAGCGTGTAGAACGGCGCCTCGCCACATGTCTCGAGCTGCTTGTCCATGTTTTCTTTGATCTTGTGCATCGGCACATGGCCGGGGCCTTCGATCATCACCTGGCAATCCTTCTTCCAGGCGATCTGGGTCAGTTCGCCCAGCGTCTCAAGTTCGGCGAACTGGGCGCGGTCGTTGGCGTCGGCGATCGAGCCTGGGCGTAGACCGTCGCCCAGCGAGAAG
>JBCCVY010000139.1:0-8865 GCA_039194725.1 Pseudomonadota bacterium | reverse complement strand
CTGGTGACCGCCAGCGGCGTTGCCGCCGGCGTCGGCAGGCCAGACCTGGTGTGGCGCCTCACCGCAGCCGGACACAACCGCTTCCCCGACACCCATGACAGCCTGACTCTGGACCTGATCGACTCGATCCGCAGCGTTTTTGGCGAAGCCGGCTTGGACAAGCTGATTGCCGCGCGCGAGACCGAGACCGCGACGCGCTATGCGCGCGCCCTGTCGTCGGCCCGCTCGGCGCGCGAGAAGATCCAACGCCTTGCCGAACTGCGCAGCGACGAGGGCTATATGGCCGAGGCACACGAGGTAGACGACCAGACCTGGCGGCTGGCGGAAAACCATTGCCCGGTATGTGCTGCCGCCCGGGTCTGCCAGGGCCTGTGTCGCTCTGAACTGGCAGTGTTCAGAACAGTGCTCGGCAATTCATTTACGGTTGAGCGGGACGAATACCTGATGGACGGCGCCCGGCGCTGTTCCTATCTCATAAGGGTGCGAACCAGGCGCGACGGCCCGGGCGCTGCCTTGTGACCGGGACCGGCCACGACACACGGTTACGGCCAGGCGCCAGGCCGGCGGCATCATCAAAGCGGCCGAACTGGCGGGCGCTGGCAAGCTCCGGTGTGCTGTTGCGGTTTGTCTTTCTGGGCCTTGGCATCTGGCTGCACGCAGCAGACGAGCTGATCATCTCAACGCTCATCACCGACATCGTTGGCGATATCGGCGGCGTCGAACTGCTGGGCTGGAATCTTGCCCTTTACGAACTGGGGTCCATTCTGGCCGGCGCGGCCATGGGGCTGCAGGTCGCGCGAACGGGCTTGCGCACCGCGTTCGCCATGTCGGCCCTGGTCTACGCGAGCGGTTGCGCAATATCGGCGCTGGCGCCGGCCATGGAAGTCATGCTGCTTGGCCGGCTCGGGCAGGGTTTCGGCGGTGGCGGTCTGGTCGCGGTCGCGTTCATTGCCGTCGAGAAGCTGTTCGACAGATCGATCTGGCCGCAATTGTTTGCGCTGCTGTCCGCCATCTGGGGGATCTCCGCGTTTCTGGGACCGCTGATCGGCGGCCTGTTCGCCCAGGCAGACTGGTGGCGCGGCGCCTTCTGGTTTTTCGGCGCCCAGGCAGCGGTCCTGACAGCTTTCGCCTACATTATAATACCGGCACAGCACATGGCCGGCATGACCGACAACCCCGAAGGCGCCGCCGGCGGCCAGTCTCAACCTGCTGAGACCAGCCCGGGCCAGGCCGTGTTTCCGGCCCGGCGGCTCGCCGTTCTGGGCATCTCCATTGTCGCGATTGCCTGGTCCGGCATCACCGGCAATCTGATCGCCGCGATTGCAGCGGGATGTGCCGGCCTTGCCGGCGTATGCACCTTCCTGGCCATGGACCAGAAGCGCACCGCCGGCCACATCCTTCCGGCCGCGGTCCGGACCCGCGGCAGCACTGCCCGCAACTCGCTTGTGATGGTCTTCTGCCTGGCCGCATCAACGGTCTCCTTCTCGATCTTCGGGCCGGTTCTGCTGCGTGTGCTGCATCAACTGTCCGCAATCGAAACCGGCTATGTTATTGCTTTGGAATCAATTGGTTGGTCCGTCGCTGCAATCGCCCTGGCCAATCAACCGGAGCACCGCGAACGGTTGATCATCCGCACCGGCGCAGGTCTGGTGTTTGCCGGCCTCGCAGGGTTCGCCCTGACCATGGTTTCCGGACCTGTATGGCTGGTCTGCATGTTCGCCGTCCTGCAAGGCGCCGGCTTCGGCATGTTCTGGAGTTTCATCATCCGCCGCCTGGTTGAATCCGTTGCTGACAACGAGCGTTCCATTGCAGCCGCATCAATTCCGCTGGTTCAGCGAATCGCCTATGCCTTGGGCGCCGCCGCTGCCGGGTTCGTTGCCAATTCTGCCGGCTTCTCCGGTGGACTTTCCGAGCACGCCGCCCGATCGGTCGCCGTCTGGGTTTTTGTCGCCTTTATACCAGTTGCCACAATTGGGGTTTTTGCTGGCGTTAAATTGTCGTCAAAGTGACCGCTTTGTGTCTGAAAAAAGGCGTCATCACGAAACTGCGCCGTTTAGAGGTGGGTTAACCGCCGATAAACCATATTCTTCCAGTATGAAGCCCTGCAAGGTTGTCTAAAATTTGCCTTACAACCTCACCACCGCCGCCGTCAACTCATTGTGCAAGCTCAGGTTTTTCAGCTTCACAGCATCTCCAAAGGTTGACAGGGAGCGTACCGGCAGGCATTGTCTTGTCCGTTGGTGGGGACGGCTGACAAGCGGTTTTCGAACTGCGTTCAGCATGAGTGTTTGTCAGGTTTGGGTGACTGCGTGACGACAAACAGCGCAGGATAGATATATTTGCGTCTGTCCAGTGTTTAGAGCGGGGTTTGCAACTTACCGTGCAGGTGGCGGTTGCAATCCGGTAAGGTCAAGGGGTCTACGGGTTTGAAGTCATTGTTCAAAAAGAAGCGGCCGCGCAAGGCAGGCTCTTTGACCGAGACCGCCCGTAAACTCAGCATCGACGATCTGGCCGTCGACAACACCGATTTCTTCCTCTTTCCAAAGAAAAAATCCAAAAATTTTCAACTCGTATGCCTGGTGGAATTCACGATATTCGGCGGCGCCGCCGCGGCCGGTCTTGCCCTGAGCTGGCCGTCTACCACCAAAGGCGTTATCGCCAACAGCTGGCAGACGCCAGGCATTCAGTCGGCGAGTTCGCTGGTCGAGCCGGCAAGTCTGATCCAGACATCCCGCAAGGGCGATTTCAACGGCGCCATTGCCAAGGCTGTGTCGGCCAGCCCGATGCAGCCCTTGTCAGTGGCCTATATTCAGGGCCAGCCGGACACCAGCGGCGTCAATGCGACCGGCGATTTGCTGTCGGGAAGTGCCTACCCTGCTCCGGGCAGCGAGGCGCTGACTTACGGCGAGCCGATCATTCTCGAAAACAGCATCGAGCTTGCCGCCCTGCCCGAGACCAACAACTCCACCAGCGTTTCCAAAACCCTGCCGCCGGAACCGGTCGACCAGGAGATCGTTCTGCGCCAGGGTGACACGCTTATCGGCCGCATGGTCGAACTTGGCGTGACCGTTGAGAGTGCCCGTGCAGTAGCTGCAGCCATTGAGCCGGTGTTCCCGGGTCGCCTGGTGCGCACCGGCCAGAGATATTCGGTGACACTCGACAAGCAGCAGGATTTCTACGGCAACGAAGTCACAGCGCCGGTCCGGGTCGCGTTCACACCCCCAGGCGGTGAAGAACTGGTCATCGAATCTGACGAGGATGGCCGCTACATAGCGACCATGAGCGGCAAGAAGGCCGAGCCGCTGTCGCGCATCGCCAATGCTCCGCATTACCGTGCCAAGGCAAAGGTATCGTCCTCCGTTTACGCAGCAGCGCGGGACAATGGCGTTCCCGGTTACGTTATCAACGCGGCCATGAAGGTGTTGGGCCACAGCATCGACCTGCAGCGCCAGATACATGCCGGCGACCAGATCGACCTGTTCTATGGAAACCCGCTTAGCGGCTCGTCGACAAAACGCAAAGTGCTGCATTATGCGAGACTCCGCACATCCGGCCGCGACCACATCTATTATCGGTTCACGGACCGAAACGGCAAAACTGCCTATTATGACGAAAACGGCGTAGGCGCCAACAAGTCGCTGATGCGCACACCGATTTCCGGCGCCCGCATCACATCCGGCTTCGGCATGCGGCGCCATCCCCTGCTCGGCTACAACAAGCTTCATACCGGCATCGATTTCGGCGCGCCGCGCGGCACACCGATCAAGGCTGCCGGTGACGGCGTCGTGGTTCATGCCGGATGGCGCGGTTCCTATGGCCGCACCGTCGTCATCAAGCACGCCAAGAAGTATTCCACCCTGTATGCCCACATGAGCAAGACCGCCAAACTGAAGAAGGGCCAGAAGGTCCGCCAGGGTCAGGTGATCGGCTATGTCGGCACAACCGGGCGGTCGACCGGTCCCCACCTGCACTATGAGGTGCGCAAATCCGGACGCCCGATCAACCCGCGCCGGGTCCAGGTGGCCTCTTCCGGGCGCAAGCTGAAGGGCAAGGATCTCAAGGCGTTCAAGCAGCAGAAGAGACGTGTTCTGGCGCTGATGCAGGAAGCACCGTCGTCAATTCAGATCGCCCAGGTCAACGGTCAGTAAAGTCCGTCTGATTTAGCGGTTTTTCCAAAGCGCCCGACCAGAACGCCAAGATTCAATTCCTAGTCACCCAATGTCCATTGCAGCGGCTTGCCGTCTCGCTGACCCGAGATGTCAACCTTTGCCCCCAGCCGCCTGCCCGCCATCACCGACATCCAGTCCTGCGGTTTTCGGATCCGTCTGCCGCCTGCCAGGTAGATCACGTCGCCGGTCTGCAGCCCGGACTTGTCGCCAGGCAATCCCGGCACGACCTTTGTCACCAACACGCCCTGGCGGCCGGCTTCACCGCTGTGCGGTACCGGTCGCAGGAGCACGCCTGTCCTGGCCGGCACAAACCGGCCGGTGGCGACAAGCGCATCGGAAATCACCTGAACCAGCTTTGCATCCACCGCGAAGTTGACGCCTATGTTGGCATCTGACCGCTTGGTGAAGATGGCCGACAGCATGCCGGTGAACCGGCCCTGCATGTCGACTAGCGCACCGCCTGACATGCCGGGATTGACCGCAGCATCGGTCTGCACAAAATCCTCAATCGCATTGAACCCGACACCGGCGCGATGCACCGCCGAGACCCGGCCGCAGCTAACAGACAGGCCGACGCCGAACGCATTGCCGATGGCGCATACCTGGTCACCCACGACAGGATCGCTGTCACGCCCGGCAATTGACGGCAATTTGTAATCGATGCTGAGCACCGCCAGGTCGCTGGCCTTGTGGCGCGCAACCACGCGGGCGGGGTAGCTGTTTCCATCATCGTCGCGGACCAGCACCGGGACCTGGTTTTGCGCCGGTCCGAGCACATGATCGGCGGTGACAATGGTGCTGCCGTCACCTATCACCACACCGCTTCCTTCCGGCTCGTCCAGATTCGCCGGCCGTCCGGCCCAGACCGGCAGCACGGTGACGACCGATTTGCGCGCAACCTCCATCGGCGAAAGGTCGCGCCCGGCCGCTGCAGGTAGGCTCACGCCCAACATCAAGATAGCCAGGACAGGTGTCGCAATATGCCGTTTTACGCCAGGGGTCATCAATTCAGCTCCGGGTGAACTCTGGTTGTCCAAGATCGCCGACGCGGGTGGTGCGGCCGTGCAGGCACACTTCGCGGAACTGGTACAAAAGCGCGGCAGTCGGTGCATACATTCGGTGTCCGATTGTCGGAAACACCGCTGACATGACCGGCTTGCCGCCGGTCCTGTCAGCAACAATCTCCGGGATAGACGGCGCGTCCAGCTCGTACAGCGGAACCCGGTACAGCTTTGCCACTTCGCCCGGGTCCGGCGTGAAGCTGGCTCCGGCTCCCGCCCAGGCCACCACCGGCGTAATCACGAAACCGGAGCGGGTCACCATGTCGTCCAGCACGCCCAGCACCGAAGAGTTGCCAAGCCGAAGGCCGACTTCCTCATGGGTTTCGCGCAAGGCGGCGTCAATGACGTTTTCACCTTCATCGAGCCGGCCACCCGGCAGGGCATATTGCCCGCCATGCCGGTTCAGCTTGCTGGCCCTCAGGGTGACGACGATACTGGTCGGCGCATCCTGTTGCTCGGCACTTACAACCAGGGCCACGGCAGCCTTGCGCAATGACCGTTCGGTGACCGAAACCCGGTCATGCGAGGTAAGGTTGCGGGCAATGGCGTCACGCAGGTCCGCGTTGAGGGGGTAAGTCATGCGCGCATGCTAGAGCATGATCCAGCTGAATTGAAGCATTTGACCGGGTCCAAAAAATGATACGCGACGCTTCTTTGAGTAGCGTCGCGCATCAGTTGCACTTGCTGGCTGCGAGCCGGTTAGTGGACGCTGGCCGGCTTGGACGGATCATCGCCTGTGTTCGGGCTGATGATGGCCGCCTCCAGATCACCGGCTGTCTCACCATTGAAGGTCAACCCAAGCTTGCCGGCGTCGATCTTGACGGTCTGTTCATCGTGTATCCGGCCCTCAAGTATCGCTTCGGCCAGCGGGTCCTGCACTAGTTTCTGAATCACCCGTTTCAGCGGCCGGGCACCATAGGCCGGGTCATACCCCTGCGTGGCCAGGTGGTCCCGCGCCTTGTCGGTCAGGTCCAGAACGATCTTGCGGTCCTCCAGCAGCCCGGCCAGCCGGGCCAGTTGGATGTCGACGATGGCACCCATGTTTTCCCGCTTGAGCCGGTGGAACAGGATGATCTCGTCGAGCCGGTTGAGAAACTCCGGCCGGAAGTGTGAACGGACCAGGTCCATGACCTGCCCGCGCGCGGCTTCCGCGGTTTCATCCTCCTTGAGCGCAACCAGGAACTCCGAACCGATGTTCGAGGTCATGATGATCAGCGTATTGCGGAAATCCACCGTACGGCCCTGGCCATCGGTCAGGCGGCCGTCATCAAGCACCTGCAGCAGGACGTTGAACACATCCGGGTGTGCCTTTTCGATCTCGTCAAACAGGATGACCTGGTACGGCCGCCGCCGAACCGCTTCGGTAAGCGCACCGCCTTCGTCGTAACCGACATATCCCGGAGGTGCACCGATCAGCCGGGCGACCGCGTGCTTTTCCATGTACTCCGACATGTCGACCCGCACCATGGCCTGCTCGTCATCAAACAGGAATGCCGCCAGCGCCTTGGTCAGTTCGGTCTTGCCGACACCGGTGGGCCCCAGGAACATGAACGAACCGATCGGCCGGTTGGGATCCTGCAGGCCGGCGCGGGCACGGCGAACCGCCGTTGACACAGACCGGACCGCATCACCCTGCCCGACAACCCGCTTGGCGAGTTCAGCTTCCATGGCGAGCAGCTTCTCACGTTCGCCTTCCAGCATCTTGTCGACCGGAATACCCGTCCAGCGCGACACCACGCCTGCTATATGACTGTCGGTAACCGCCTCTTCCATCAACGGATTGGCCGGCTTGCAGATGGCTTCGGTGTCGGCGAGCTTCTTTTCCAGCTGCGGAATTGCGCCGTAAGCCAGCTCACCTGCCTTGGCCAGGTCGCCACCGCGCTGGGCACGTTCCAGTTCGAGACGCGCCTGGTCCAGCTCTTCCTTGATCTTCTGGGCCTCATTCAGCTTCTGCTTTTCAGACTGCCAGGTCTGGGTCAGGGCGGACGATTTCTCTTCAAGGTCGGCCAGTTCTTTTTCCAGCTTGCCGAGCCGGGCCTTGGACGCCTTGTCGTCTTCCTTCTTCAGGGCCTCGCGCTCGATCTTCAACTGAATGATGCGCCGGTCCAATTCGTCCAGCTCCTCAGGCTTTGAATCAACCTGCATGCGCAGGCGCGAGCCAGCCTCGTCCATCAGGTCGATGGCCTTGTCGGGCAGAAACCGGTCGGTGATGTAGCGATTGGACAGGTTTGCGGCAGCCACCAGCGCGGCGTCGGTAATCCGCACACCGTGGTGCATCTCGTACTTTTCCTTCAGGCCACGCAGGATCGACACCGTGTCCGCGACAGTTGGTTCGGAGATGAACACCGGCTGGAAACGCCGTGCCAGTGCGGCATCCTTCTCGACGTGCTTGCGGTATTCGTCCAGTGTCGTCGCGCCGACACAGTGCAGTTCGCCCCGCGCCAGGGCCGGTTTCAGCAGGTTGGATGCATCCATGGCGCCATCCGCCTTGCCGGCCCCCACCAGCGTGTGCATTTCATCGATGAACAGGATGATGCTGCCGGCCGCTGCCTGCACTTCCGACAGAACTGACTTGAGCCGTTCCTCGAACTCGCCGCGATACTTCGCCCCCGCGATCAGCGCGCCCATGTCGAGCGCCATCAGTTTCTTGTCGCGCAGGCTTTCCGGTACATCGCCATTGACGATGCGCAGCGCAAGACCTTCAGCGATCGCCGTCTTGCCGACGCCGGGTTCGCCGATCAGCACCGGGTTGTTCTTGGTGCGGCGCGACAGGACCTGGATAGCGCGCCGGATCTCTTCGTCACGCCCGATGACCGGGTCGAGCTTGCCTTCCCGGGCATCTTCCGTCAGGTCACGGGCGAAGCGTTTCAGCGCGTCATAGCCTTCTTCGGCGGACGCTGAATCCGCAGTGCGGCCCTGGCGCAGCTCATCAACCGCCTTGTTCAGTCCGGTCGGCGTGACACCGCCGGCCTTCAATGCCTCCTGGGCACCCGACTTTTCAATCGTCAGCGCCTGCAGCAGGCGTTCGGCGGTGACAAAACTGTCACCGGCCTTGCTGGAGATCTGCTGGGCGGTGTCAAACAGCCGGGCGGTTTCCGGCGCCAGATACAATTTGCCGGCGCCTGAACCGTCCACCTTTGGAAACTTCGCCAGACGTGCACTGGTGTCGGCCAGAATTGCCTTGGCGTCGCCGCCGGCAGACTTGATCAGGCCTGACGCCAGGCCCTGATCGTCGTCAAGCAGGACCTTCAGGATATGTTCGGCAGAAAACTGCTGGTGATTTTCGCGCAGTGCCAGGTTCTGGGCGGCCTGTACAAAACCTTTGGCGCGTTCGGTATATTTTTCAAAATCCATTACAACCTCCTTGTGGCATATCCGGCTGAACAGCCCGCTATCGCAGCGCTGAGACTTGGATATCCGGTTCTGGATTCAGGGCTTGCGCCCTACCTCTGTGTTCCCCGCCCGGCCAGCAAAAAGTGCCGCTATCAGCCAACACTCATCTACCACTGGTCAAACAGGGTGCTTCCTGCCAGATATAGTGATCGTTTTTTCCATAACAAGATTCGGACAACTCAATTATGACCGGCAAAATCACTATCAGCGCGCTGAACACGTTTCCGGTGAAGGGCATGTCG
>JBCCVY010000138.1:0-8888 GCA_039194725.1 Pseudomonadota bacterium | reverse complement strand
GGCCAGCTTCGGGTCAAGCCGCTCCAGGTGGTCGAACTCAGCGGTGTAGGTTGCCACACCCGCGGTCGACGACCTGAGTTCGATGATCATGTCCGACAAGGTGGATTTGGGGATCAGCGCCTGCACCGTATCCCAGCCGGGCCAGCCTTCGCGCGGTTCAAAACCCAACAACTGGCCACGCCGTTGCGGCACCATTGTCGTAATGCTGGCAATAGCGTCGGACGGCGCCTGAATTGACACTTTCATGATCGGCTCCAACAGCACCGGCCCGCACTGCGGCATGCCCTCGCGCATGGCCAGGTTGCCGGCCAGCTGGAATGCCATGTCGGACGAATCCACATTGTGGTACGAGCCGTCGGCCAGGTTGACGGCGACATCGACAACCGGAAATCCCAATGGGCCGCGGCCGAGATAGTCGCGCACACCGGACTCCACCGATCCGATGAACTGCTTTGGCACTGCGCCGCCGACAATGGTGTTGGTGAACTCAAACCCGGCACCAGGCTTTTGCGGCCTGATCTCCAGCACCACGTCGCCGTACTGGCCGTGACCGCCTGACTGCTTCTTGTGGCGGCCGCGCTGGGTAACCGACTTGGTGATGGTCTCCTGGTAGCCGACATCGGGCGCATGGGTGTGGATTGTGATCTGCGAGCGGTTCTCGAGCCGCTCGACAGCAATCCGCAGATGCATCTCGCCTGATCCGTGCAGCACGGTCTCAGATGCCTCCTGGTTGTGCTCGACCCGGATCGACGGATCCTCGTCAACCAGCCTGGAAAGCGCCGTTGACAGTTTCACCTCGTCGCGCCGGTCCACTGGCCGGATGCCGACCGCATACAGCGACTGGGCAGGCGCCATCGGGGTTATCTCGGGCGCGGCCGTCTTGTCTGCGTGCAGGACAGTTCCTGTAGCAACCGCATCAAGCTTGCCGAGCGCCACGGTCTCGCCGGTCGCGGCAGACTGCACCTTGCTGGTTTCGCGGCCCAACATGGTGTGGATGCCGGACACTTTGAAACTGCCATGCCCGCCATTTGCCAACTGCTCCCCCTCGCCGATCTTGCCGCGCAGCATGCGCACAACAGACAGTTTGCCCGAATGGGAAGTGTGGATGGTCTTGATCACCCCGGCCACGGCATCGTCACCTTCGCCGATATCCAGTCGTTGCCGGGTGGTGCTGTAGTCGGGAGCATCGTGGCGAATGGTTTTCAGCAACCGCAATATGCCGGTGCCGTTTTCCGCGGACCCGAACAGGACCGGCGTGATCCAGCCGTCATGCAGCTCTGCGGTCAGATCCTGCAGCACCACGTCCATCGGTGGCGCGATGTCCTCCAGCAGCTGCTCCATCAGCACATCGTCATGGTCTGCCAGTGTCTCAAGCATGGCAAAGCGGGCCTCTTCCTCCCGTGCCCGGTCGTCTTCGCCGACCTCGGTGACGGTCGCCTCCTCATGCGGCCGATAGGTGTATGAGCGCTCCAGTGCAAGGTCGATGCAACCTGCAACCGAGCCGTCTTTCCAGATCGGAATCTGACGCAGCAACAACGGATTTTCACTGGCTGTCTGCAGCATCTGCAAGGTCTGCTGCACCGAGCCCGTCGCCTTGTCGATCTTGTTGAGGAACAGAACCCGCGGCAGGCCGATTTCATCAAGCCGCCTCAGGGTCAGCTGCAGGGCCGGCAGCTTTTTCTCATCCGCCTCGACCACCACGATGGCAAAATCGCAAAATCTCAATACCGGTTCCGCTTCATAGGCGTATTCCACCGATCCCGGGCAGTCGACCAGGGTCAGGCTGTCTCCCTGGTTGGAGACGGTGGCAACGGTCGCTTCAACGCTCATGCCATGGGCACGGGCCTCCGGCGAACCCATCGCGACCATGTTGCCTGACTCGATGGTATTCTGCCGCGGGATGGCCCCTGTCCGGGCCAGTATGGCCTCCAGGAGCGTTGTCTTGCCGCTCGACATTGGCCCGATCAGTGCTGCGCACTTGGGCCCTGACGGTCTGCTACGGGGGGATGCTTCCATGACTCAATAACCTCCGCTCAATCGCACTACGCGAACTCCCGGATATTATTGATTGGATCGACCGGGACACCGATCGCCGCCTGATGACATGCTTTGACTTCAGCCTGCAGAATGTATGCTTTCACCAATTGGCAAGAAGAGCAAGAACCCGACGGCCAAGATTGCCGGGCTAGCCGAATGAAAAACGGTGAAACGGAACGTCCAATGCCTGAAAACAGCTCAGGACTGCCAGTGTCGTGCCTCTGGGGATTGCCTAGCGCACGAGGTGGCGTGTGAGACGCTCTTCCAGCCAGTCCCAGGTTCTGCGCAGCGTCTCCACAATGGAGAAGTAAACGATCGCCGCCCACAGATAGACGTTGAAGTCGAAAGTCCGTGAGAACGCCAGTTTCGTGGCGCCCATCAGATCAAATACGGTGACCAGACTGGCCACGGCAGATCCCTTGATCATCAGGATGATTTCATTGCCCAGCGGGCGCAGCGCGGTGATCATGGCTTGCGGGAAGATGATCTTCCAGAACGTCAGGCCCTTTTTCAGGCCCAGGGACTCCGCGGCCTCATGCTGGCCGCGCGGAATCGACTCGATGGCAGTCTTGTAGATCTCTGCCTGATAGGCGGTCGTGTTGAGCACAAAGGTCAGCAGCACGCAGTTGTAGGCGTCACGGAAGAACCACCACAGACCCACCGACTGCAGCTGGTCGACGAACTGACCGGCGCCATAATACATCAGGAACATCTGCCCGAGCAGCGGCGTGCCTCTGAAAAAATACACATATCCGAACGCACAACCCCTGATGATGTCCGACTTGGACATGCGCGCAAAGGCCATCGGAATGGCCAGCAGGCCGCCAAGGACAATCGAAAACACCACCAGTTTGATTGTGATGATCAGACCGTCGGCCATCCTCGGCATGTACTTGAAGAAGACGTCCGGATCGAAGGCGCTGTACAGGGACCAGACGAGCCCCACTCCCAGCGCAATCCATACGCCGCACAGGGCGGTGCCGACGATGCGCGACACCGTCCACTTGCGGATCGTTTCCGGCGGCGGCGTTCTGGCTTCGATGATCTGGACGGTTGTGTCACTCATGCCGTGCGCTGCTCCCCGCGTTTGACATGGGCTTCAACCGCGCCGAGGCCCTTTGCCGATATCAGCGACAGCACCAGGTAGATCGCCAGCGCCACCGAGTAGAAGAACAGTGGCTGCTTGGTCGATCCGACCGCGACATTGGTGTTTCTTAGCAGATCGTTAAGTGCAATTACCGAAACCAGCGACGTTTCCTTCAGCAGAATCAGCCACAGATTGCTCAGGCCCCCAATCGACAGCCTGATCAGTTGCGGCAGCGTGACCAGCCTAAACGCCTGCCAGCGGGTCATGCCCAGTGCCTGGGCTGCTTCTGGCTGCCCAGCCGGAATCCCCCTGAATGCAGACGCAAACACCTCGCTGGCAAAGGCCGAAAACACCAGGCCGAGGGCCACCATGCCGGCAACAAAACCGTTGACCTCCACATACGCATCCGTGAACAGCGCGAAAATCCGCTGCAACACGATCTGGCCGCCGTAATAGACGATGAGCAGGGTCAGAAGCTCAGGCAATCCGCGAAAAATGGTGGTGTAGACATTGGCCGCTGTCTGCAGCGATTTTTCGCCAGACGTCTTGGCCACCGCGATCAAAAGACCGATTGCCAGACCAAATGGCAAAGTCGCCAGGGCCAGGCTGACGGTCAGCAAGGTGCCGGCAGCGAGTTCGTCACCCCAGCCGCCCGGCCCCCAGGCCAGTTGTGCAATCAGGTCCATCATATGACCATTAACTCACCCCTAGAAGTGAAACTGCCCGCCGTGACTGTAGCACGACGGGCGTCAATGTATAGCAGGTTAAGTTGACCCGTTAGTAAACAGAGAACGGGAAGTACTTGTCATTGATCTTCTTGTAGGTTCCGTTCTCCAGAATCGTGGCGAGAGCGGCGTTCAACTTGTCCTTCAGTTCGTCTTCACCCTTGCGGACCGCCATGCCTGCGCCAAGGCCGAACCATTTCGGGTCGTTGTGGCTCTCACCCACATGCTCGCAGCACGATCCATCGCCATCGAGCCAGGCGAGAATGACCACGCTGTCGGCCAGCACCGCATCAAGACGCCCTGCAGCCAGGTCGGCATTTGCTTCATCCTGAGTTGCATAAAGCTTCACGGTCGAATCCTTGTAGTTGTCTTCAAGGTAGGACGAATGCGTGGTGGAGGACTGCGCGCCAATGGTCTTGCCCTTCATGCCGGCTGGGCTGGTATCGGAAATACCAGAGTCTTTCTTCGCGACAAACTTGGCAGGTGTGTTGTAATACTTTTCGGTGAAATCGACTTTCTTCTTGCGCTCGTCGGTAATCGACATCGAGGCGATGATTACGTCGTATTTCTTGGCCAGCAAGGCCGGGATGATGCCGTCCCAGTCCTGGGCAACAAAGCTGCATTCAGCCTTCATTTCAGTACAAAGCGCCTTGGCGATCTCGACATCGAAACCCTGCAATTTGCCATCGGAATCAATATAGTTAAACGGCTTGTAGGCGCCTTCCGTACCAACCCGGATTTTCGACCAGTCTGCCGCAAACGCGCTGCTGCTCATGACAGCTGTTGCAAGGGCTGCCAGTGCCAGGTTCCTGAATTTTTTCATGTTGCAAATCCCATTTGTAATTTTGCTGACTACAGTAAACATCCTTACTCCCCCGAGTAGTTTCCAAACATGGCTCAGTTCACTTAGGATTGTAAAGGCTATCCAAAGGTCAACTTGCAATATTTAGCAACTGCGAAGCAAGCTGGATCAACGCAACAGCGGCAATTCAGCCTCACCAGCAACCCTTATTCAAGACTCAACCTGAGACATACTCGCCTTCAAGATCAGCATTGATCAAGTCCGGAGATCTGTCTGCCGGGTCTCCATAACCACCGCCGCCGGGCAGATTGAGTACCAGACGCCTGTTGGCGGGCACATGCTGGCGTCCCTTGCCCGCAAGCCGGGTTCCATCATCCAACGCCACACTGCCCGCAGCGCCCGGCTGGCCGCCCTCGCGCCCGCGCGGGGCATGTTCGATGCGGTCAAACATGGCGTTGAAGAAAAACTCGTAACCTTCATTGGGTGCAATCTCGATGACCTGGCCCAGGCCGCCGCGATACCTGCCGGCGCCGCCGGATCCCGACCTGAGTTCCTTGCGCCAAACAGTGATGGGACCAACCTGTTCGGTTGCCTCGACCGACATCGTGCTGACACCGGAGGGAAACGCCGTTGCATTCAGCCCGTCCAGCGTCGGCCGGCCGCCGGTGCCACCGGAGTTGAACATCAGGACTTCCGCGCGCGGCAGACCGGACATCGGATCAACCGGACGTGCTGCGATCTGGACATTCCACAGATTGCTTGAACCTTCCGCCGGCACCTTTCCGCCCATGCACTTGTGCAATGCGCCCAGCACCACATCGGGCAGCATCTGCCCGGTGACATGGCGCACGGCCACCGCTGCTGGGCGTGGTGCATTCAGAATGCTGCCTTCCGGCGCGACAATCCGGAACGGTTCCAGCGAGCCGGCATTGTTCGGCACTTCCGGGGCAATCGCACATTTCAGGCCGAAGCAAGCATAGGCACGGGTGTAGACGGCGGGCACATTGACGCCGAACTTGCTGACACCCGAGGTGCCGTCAAAGTCGGCCACGAGATCATCCCCGTCGATGGTGAGAGCGACTTTCATCACTACCGCAGCATCATAACCGTCCGCCGTCATGTCGTTCAGGTAGGTGCCGTCCTTCAGAGCTGCGATTTTGGCACGGGTCGCTTCGCGGCTGGTATCCATGATGAAGTCTGAAAGCTCTTCCAGATCGTCAAGCCGAAACTCGTCCATCATGTCCTGCAACCGGTTGTCACCGGCCTCGTTGCAGGCCGCAAGCGAATACAGGTCGCCGACAACCTGATCGGCCTCACGCACATTGTTCCGGACGATCTTGATCAGCGGCCGGCTGACCTCGCCGCGTTCGGCAAACTTCATGATCGGCAACAGTATGCCTTCTTCATAAACCTCATTGGCATCCGGCCCGAATCCACGCCCGCCGACATCGACCACGTGGGCCGTGGACGCGAAAAACCCTACCAGCACGCCGGCCCGGAAAGACGGCGTGACCACGGTGAAATCGTGCAGGTGACCGGTCCCCTTCCACGGGTCGTTGGTCACATACACGTCACCTTCGAACATGTTCTGCAGGCCGATCTCTTCCATGAAATGCGCAACCGATTCCGCCATCGCATTGACGTGGCCCGGTGTGCCGGTCACCGCCTGCGCCATCATGCGCCCGCGCCTGTCATAAACGCCTGCCGACAGGTCCCCGGCTTCGCGCACAGAGGTGGAAAACGCTGTCCGGATCAGCGTGGTCGCCTGCTCCTCGACAACCGCAATGAGCCGGTTCCACATGATCTGGTTGTCGACATTGCCCAATGCACTCACTTGTCCGTCTCCTTGCCCTGCCTGGCGCTGAGCCACAAGGCCCCGTCGGCCTGCACGACCGCCGTGAACGCACTGGTGACGATGGTGCAGGTTTCATCTTCCACGATGAGCGCCGGGCCTTCAACAAAATCACCCGGGAGCAGATCGGCCCGCATGACTTCCGCCCCATCGACAAAGTCACGCATTTGCGCATCCAGAAACGCCCGTGTCCGGGCCACCTTGGCCGCGCGCGCCGGTTTTTGTGTGTTCAGCCTGGCAACCTCCGGCAACGGCGTCGTGACCACCACCGACCAATTGGCAATCTCGATGTCAAGATCATCGATGGTTCGCCCGAACAGCCGCCGGTAGACTGTCTCGAACTCAGATGTGAACACGGTGACGTCACCGGCGGCAAACTGCTGGTCGGGTATCGGAACCGGAATCTCCCACCCCTGCCCGCGATACCGCATGAAGGCGACAATCCGCGTCTCGGTGCGCGCACTGCCCACCCCGTGGCGCACAAACGCGGCCGCTGTTTCCTGCATCTCCCGCAGCAGTTGATTGATGCGTTCGGCATCGAAACTGCTCAGCCGAAAGAAGGCACCCCGCGTCTCTTCATATGAAAACGGTGCCCGCAGGAAACCGATTGCCGAGCCGACGCCGGCACCCGGCGGAATGATGATGTCGCGCATGCCGAGCTTTTCTGCCTGCCGGCAGGCATGCAGCGGGGCGCCGCCGCCAAACGCGATCAGCGCAAACTGCGAGGCATCCTTGCCATTTTCAACAGCATGAACGCGCGCCGCATTGGCCATGTTCTCGTCGACCATCTCGGTGGTGCCAAACGCCGCGCCGGTCACATCCACCCCCAGCCGCTCGCCGATGTCTGCTTGCAGAGCCTGCTGTGCTTTGGCAACCGACAATTCTATGCTGCCGCCGGCAAAGTTTCCGGCATCGATCTTGCCAAGCACCAGATTGGCATCTGTCACGGCCGGCCGTTCGCCGCCGCGCTGGTAGCACGCAGGGCCCGGTTCAGATCCCGCGCTTTGCGGCCCGACGCGGATCTGACCCATGTCGTCCACATGCGCGATCGACCCGCCACCTGCACCTATCTCCACCATCTCCACCACCGGCGTTGAGACCGGCATGCCGGAACCCTTCTTGAACCGGTAGGTGCGCGCCACTTCAAACCGGTTGGCGGTTTTCGGTTTGCCGTCTTCGATCAGGCATATCTTGGCCGTGGTGCCGCCCATATCGAAGGAAACGACTTTTGACAGCCCATGGCTGAGTGCGAAATTGGCCGCGTATATGGCGCCGCCGGCAGGTCCGGATTCAAGCAGGCGTACCGGAAACTGCATGGCCGTCTCAATGGAAATGATGCCGCCGCCCGAGTGCATCAGGAACACCGGGCATGAAATGCCGATTGCCGACAGTTGTTCAACGAGACGGCCCAGATAGGCTTTCGCCATTGGCTGCACATAGGCATTGGCGATGACTGTGTTGAAACGTTCGAACTCCCGCATCTGGGGCGACACGGCGGATGACACCGACACCACCACGTCAGGACACGTCCTGGCCAGCGCAGCGGCCATGGCACGTTCATGGGCTGGATTTGCGTAGGCATGCATGAGCCCGACCGCCACTGCCTCGTATCCGCCACCTGCCACTTGTTCCGCCAGCGCATCGGCTTCGCCCGGATCAAGCGGCTTGAGAACCTTGCCGGTGGAATCCATGCGCTCCGACAGGGTCAGCCGGTGGGCGCGGTCCACCAGCGGTTTCGGCAACACGATATTGAGGTCGTATTGCTCGAAACGGTTCTCATTTCGCATTTCGACAACGTCGCGAAACCCTTCGGTGGTGATGAACGCCGTTCTGGCGCCACGGCGCTCGATCAACGCATTGGTGACCAGGGTCGTACCGTGGATGACCATGGTGATGTCGGAGGCGCTGATGCCAGCCCGCTCTGTCACCTGTTCCAGCGCCAGCACCACCGCCCTGTCCGGGCTTTCATGGTCGGTCAGAACCTTGGTGGAGATGATCTTGCCACCGACTTCCAGGGCAACATCGGTGAATGTGCCGCCAATATCCACGCCGGCGCGAACCGGCTGTGCTTCACCTGACCCCATGCAAACAAACTCCGTGCCGCAACCCTGAACAATTGTGTGCTTATCGCGTGATGATTTCCGGTCCCATCAATGTGGTCGGCAACCAGGTCGAGATGATCGGAATATAGGTGATCATGATCAGGAACATAAACATGATTCCGACCCATGGAAGCGCCGCCTTGACGACGTTGACCACAGACATCTGGGCGACACCGGCGGTGACAAACAGGTTCAGCCCCACCGGCGGCGTTATCATGCCGATCTCCATGTTGACCACCATGATGATTCCTAAGTGAATCGGATCGATGCCTAGCTCGACGGC
>JBCCVY010000137.1:0-8889 GCA_039194725.1 Pseudomonadota bacterium | reverse complement strand
CGGTTACGCGGATGGTGACTTGCTCGTATATGGTACTGCCGGTGTTGCGTTCCTTACCGGTGAGTTGAGCGATGTCGGTGGCTCGGGCGGTGCGGATGGTGTGGACGTGTTCGCAACTGGCGCTGTGTTCGGCGTGGGCATGGAATGGGCTGCAACCGAGAGTGTGACAGTGAAGGCGGAAGGTCTTTATGTCCACTTCAACGACGCCACCAGCTTTGAGGGCGCCGGACAGGCAGACACGGGCGATGCCTTCGAACTGAAAGATGCCGCAATCGCGCGTCTGGGTGTCAACTGGGCATTTCCTGCCGACTGACGGCCCGTTGCTTCGGGGCGGTCAAGCGGGCAATGCCGTTACCCGGTTTCAAGCCGGTATTTGAGGAACCTGGCGCCATCGTGTTCCACCTCGTCGACAAATCGAGCGCCGAGCCGTTCCAGTGCTCTTAAGCTCTTGCGCGATGGGGGCAGCAGAAATGTTATGTACGGCATGCGCTCGTCACCCATTGCAAACTCGATAGCCTGCATTGAAATACGCGTGCCAAGTCCGAACCATTCCGGCTTCAGGACCAGGCCGTAATCCCACTCGTCACTCTCTTTTTGGAAACCGCCCCATCCGGCATATTCGCCATTGACCAGTATGGCCCAGTGTCCAAGTCCGTCTCGGGTCCAGCGCTCCTCCTTGGAGGCGACAAATCTGGTGGTCTCCGCCCGGTCCCATTGAGACGTCAGAAGCGGCATGTGCTGGCCGACGCGCGGGTCGCACATGTGCGCAGCGATTTCGTCCGGGTCGATCTCTGGCAACCGGGTGAAGGTGATTTGGTGCTTTGGTGTGGCCGTCATGGGGGTGGTTCCGCTCAAAATCTGGTGCCAGACACCCGTTGCAAAGTGCCGCCGGCTTGATGGCCGTCCGGACTGTACCTTGATGCCGAATTGGCTCACAGACCTGATTGCTGGACTTGTCTCGGTCGAGCGTGCTCCGGTTCAAGTATCAAATGAACTGGGCTAGGGTAAAGCAGCATATTAGGGAGACTGTGTGATGCGGACAGATGTACAAGTGGCGGTAATCGGCGGGGGAATCGTCGGTGTGTCCGTCCTGTACTGGCTCGCGAAACTCGGCTGGACCGACACTGTGCTGCTGGAACGCCGGGAACTGACATCCGGCTCCACATGGCATGCTGCCGGCAACACGACCTATTTTGGTCCTTACCCGAAAATGACTCAGCTGTTTGCCGGGTCGATCCGAACATACCTGCAGGCGCAGGAAGAAAGCGGCCAGTCGGTTGGTTTCCACCAAACAGGCAGTCTTCGTCTGGCCGCGACACAGCGTGAACTGGATTTGTTCCATGTTTTCAAGCCACGATTTGCGCAAATGGGCATCCCATTTCACATTCGCGCCCCCGATGAGGTGGGCCGGCTGCATCCGCTCATTGATGCTGGCGATATTTTTGGGGCCGCGCATACGCCGACCGATGGCCACGTGGATCCGACTGGTGCAACCAACGCGGTTGCAGCCGCCGCGCGCACAATGGGGGCGGCAGTTGAGAGACATTGCCCTGTTGAATCACTTAGGCCTGAAGGGGGCAAATGGCTACTCGAAACACCCGGGGGATCCGTCACGGCGCAGCAGGTAGTTGTCGCAACGTCCTTCTGGGCGCGCGAAATGCTGGCTGCGATCGGGCTCAACTTGCCGCTGTTCGCGACCCAGCATCATGAGATCATTACTGAAACTGTGCCCGAAATTGCGGTGCTCGACTCCGAACTTCCCGCCATGCGTGACAGTTATGTGTCGTGTAGTGTGCGTCAGGAGCGGGACGGACTCCTCATCGGCATCTATGAAAATGCGCCGGAGTTCTGGGCACTGGACGGCATTCCAAAAGACTTCAAAGAGGAATTGCTGCCGCCCAATATCGATCGGCTGATGCCTCATCTTGAACGCCTGATGGAACGGATGCCGACTTTTGCTCAGGCTGGAATTAAAGTCGCGAACAACGGACCGATGTGTTTTACGCCCGACGGATTGCCCATACTCGGGCCGATTCCTGAAAAGGCAGGTCTTTGGCTGGCTTCCGGATTCAATGTCGGCATCGGGACAGGTGGCGGTTCCGGCGAGTTTCTGGCGAAATGGATCACCTCGGGGCACCCGCCGCCAGGTCTTGAAGCAGTTCACGCTGACCGATTTGGCAATGATATGACCGCAGAAGCCGCACTGGACGCCATTCGCAAGGTGTACGCGCGCGGTTATCATCTGCCGGATAGCATTTGATCCTCCTGGCGGGCCGCCAGTGGAGCGCGAATTCCGGGCGCCGGTCGGTTATGTACGAGACCGGTTTGTGTCCAATGGAAGGCCGGTGTCAGCTGGCGTCGAAATCCAGCACCAGTTTTTCAGTTTCTGGCCGGGCCTGGCAGGCGAGGATATAGCCGGCTTCCAGCTCCCACGGTTGCAGCGACCAATTCTGGTCCATGGTGGCGGAGCCTTTCAGCACCTTGCAGCGGCACGTGCAGCACATGCCGCCGGCGCATGAATGCGGGATTTCCAGCCCTGCCTCCCTGGCGGCTCCCAGCACCGTCTCCTCGGACGGGTTGACCCGCAGCTTGCGCCGGCCGCCGTCGAGGATGATCTCCACTTCCGATCCGGTCAGGTCGGGCTTGGGCGGTGCGTGTTCGCCGCCAGGCTTGCCGTATGGTGTCGGCGTGAACACCTCGAACCTGATTTTGTCGAACGCCACACCCATGTCGGTCAGCGTGGACCGCAGGACCTTGATCATCGGTGCCGGACCGCACAGGTAGACCGCGTCATAGCTGGCCGGGTCAATCAGCCCTCGCTGTTTCATGTCGTTGAGCTTTGCCGCATCGATGCGGCCTGACAGGATGTCGGCGTCCTGGCCCTCCTCGGAAATCACATGCAGCAGCGACAGCCGCGTCAGATAGGTGTCCTTCAGCGCGTCGAGATCATCGCGGAACATCACGCTGTCAAAATTGCGGTTGGCATAGACCAGCGTAACGGTGCTGTGCGGTTCGTCCTGCAGCACCGTCTTGACGATCGAAAGAACCGGCGTAATGCCGGAGCCTGCGGCGATCAGCAAATAGTCATGCGTGCCACCCGTCTCGGCCACGAAGCGCCCCTTCGGCGCCATCACCTCAATCCGGTCTCCGGTCTTCAACCCTTGTGCAAAGCTTGAGAACACGCCGCCTTCCAGGTGCTTGACGCCGATCTCCAGCCCGTCATCGGGCCGGCAGCAGATCGAGTAGGAGCGCCGCACTTCTTCGCCGCCCAGATTGGCGCGCACGGTCAGATACTGGCCCGGCTTGAAGGCAAATTCGGACTTCAGGGCATCCGGCAGCTCAAAACGGATGGCGGTTGCCTTGTCGGTCTGCGGTCGAACGCCGGAAACGGTGAGCTTGTGAAATTGGTCCTGAGCCATTGTGAGATCCTCAGATGCACTTGAAATAGTCAAACGGTTCCGCACACGCCTTGCAGGTGTAGTGCGCCTTGCAGGCCGTGGAGCCGAATTCGGAGACCTTTTGCGTGTCGGCACTGCCGCAGCGCGGGCAGTTGATGGCGGTTTCGCCGAACAGAGCCATTTTCGAACTGCTGCTCCTGACCGGTGGCGCAATGCCGTAGGCGCGCAGTTTCTCGCAGCCTTCCGGTGTGATCCAGTCGGTGGTCCATGCCGGTGACATGACCCGTTCGATTCGGGCCTCGAACCCGGCGTCCAGCAGGGCGGCCTCGACAGCCATTTCGATGGCCAGCACGGCGGGGCAGCCGGAATAGGTCGGTGTTACATAAGCGACAGCCACACCGTCCTCGATCACGACGTTGCGCAGGATGCCCAGGTCAGCCACGGTCACGCACGGCACTTCCGGATCGGGCACGGCTGCTGCTGCGGCCCAGGCGCGGGCTGCATCGAGGTTTTGGGTTGTGGCGGTGCTCGGCATCGGCGCTACCACTGCAGATTGGGGTAGGTGCGTTGCATGTACTGCAGCTCGGCCAGGATGTGCCCCATTTCTTCAGTGTGCTCGCCGATACGGCCGCCGGTCTGCGGGTGTGCCACTTCCGGCACCTCAAGCAGGCCTTGCGCAAACACGTCCGTGATCGTGGCCGTCCAGGCCGGACGCAGGCTTTCGGCTTCCGGCAGCACGCCGTCTTCGGCACATGCCGCCATGGCGGCCGATCCCTGAAACAGCTCATCGGTATAGTGATGCAGGGCTTCGACCGCTGCCTTGATGCGCTTCGCACTTTCTTCGGTGCCATCGCCGAGGCGCACCACCCACTCGCCGCAATGGCGCACGTGAGAGGCCATTTCCTTTTCCGCCTTGCCTGCGATGCCGCGCAGGGGGTCGTCGGCTGAATTGGCCGACACCCATTGCCAGAACGGATGCATGAAGGCGGCAAAGTACAACTGGCGCAGGATAGAATGGGCAAAGTCGCCATTGGGCCGCTCCACCAGCAGGCAGTTCTGATACTGGCGCTCAAGCCGCAGGAAGGCGAGATCGTCTTCACTGCGGCCGGCGCCCTCGATTTCGGCGGCATAGGCGTAGAGCGCGCGTGACTGGCCGAGCAGGTCCAGCGCCATGTTGGCAAGCCCCAGGTCCTCCTCCAGCATCGGCGCGTGGCCGCACCATTCGCTGACCCTGTGGCCGAGGATCAGGTGATCGTCCGCCAGTTGCAGCACGGCCTCGAACAGCGGTGAATGAGAGATGGCAGGCCCGGTCATCACATGTGCCCCACTTCATCGGGGATGTCGTAAAACGTCGGGTGGCGGTAGGCCTTGTCATCGGCTGGGTCGAACATCTCCTTGCCCGATGACGGATCGGAGGCCACGATCTGCGCCGACGGCACCACCCAGATCGAGTTGCCTTCGCCGCGCCTGGTGTAGACATCGCGTGCCGACTGTATGGCCAGGCTGGCATCGGCGGCGTGCAGCGAACCGACATGCTTGTGATGCAGGCCGTTGCGCGGCCGGATAAACACTTCCCAAAGCGGGGTCATTGATTCAGGCACAGCGTTTCTCCATCCATAGTTTCAGATTTGTCATTGCCTCCCAGCCGAACACGTCATCCGACGGGCCGTCCGTGTTGATCTGCGCAAGCTTCGCCATGGCTTCTTCCAGTGTCGGCCGGTAGCCCACCGGTACGCGCCACATGACGAAATGGCGTTCCTGCATCGGCGTGAACCAGTTTTTGCGCAGCTTGTAGATCTGCGCATGAACGGTGCCGAACGTGAAACGCTCCAGATCTTCCACGGTTTCCCAGACGCTCAAGTTGGGGATCAGCGCCGGATTGTCATCAACTTGCAGATCCATGGCGTTGCCGGCCACGTCATCCTTCAGCCGCCAGACAAATCCGGGCGAGCGTTCCGCCAGCACGTTGATGCGATCAAGATTGTTGATGAAACCGGCAAAGCGCCGGTCGTTCACGTCATATTTGGGATAGGCGACGTTCAGTTCTGCGATGTGGGTGTTTTCGGTCATTGTCCGTTGCCTTTTTCAGCGCCCTGGCCGGGTCCGTGCGGTTGCGGTTCAAGATCCTGGCCGAAGGCCAGCAGGTGTCCGTCCAGGTCGGCGACATCGAAATCCAGGCAACCGTAGAAGGTCTCCTCCGGCGGCCGGGCGATCTCGATTCCCGCAGCCTTGAATTCCTTGTGCACGGCCTTGGCATCGTCGACATAGATGTATGCCGCCCAGTGGGTGTTTACCGGCATTTTCTCCGCCTTCAGCAATTGCAGTGCAAGACTGACACTGCCGCGCTGGAGTATGGCGAACGCTTCCGGTTCGCCCCAGATCCCATTGGTTGCAAATCCGAGCCGGTTGTAGAAGTCCACCGATGCCATCAGGTCGGAAACCTGCAGCACAGGCATGGCGCTATGGGTCTTCATTACTCTGCGGCCACCTTGCGTGCATTGCGCTTTTCAGCGTGGGCCAGCGCCGCCTCGCGCACCCAGGCGCCATCGTCCCAGGCCTTCTTCCGCGCGGCAATGCGGTCCCGGTTCATGCGTCCGCCGCCCTTGACCACGCGCCAGAACTCGTCCCAGTCGATAGGCCCGTGGTCATAGGAGCCGCGCTCCTCGTTCCACTTGAGCTCCGGATCCGGCATGGTGAGGCCAATGAAGTCGGCCTGCGGCACGGTTGCATCGATGAATTTCTGGCGCAGGGCATCATTGCTGAACCGCTTGATCTTCCAGGCCATGGATTGGTCGCCATGCTCGCTATCTGCGTCATGGGGCCCGAACATCATCAGCGACGGCCACCACCAGCGGTTCAGCGCGTCCTGCGCCATGTCTTTCTGCGCCTTGGAGCCGTGCGCCAGCTGCATCATGATTTCATAGCCCTGGCGCTGATGGAAACTCTCTTCCTTGCACACCCGGATCATGGCGCGGGCATATGGCCCGAACGAACACCGGCACAGCGGGATCTGGTTCATGATGGCGGCGCCGTCAACCAGCCAGCCGATGGCGCCGATGTCGGCCCAGGTCGGTGTCGGGTAGTTGAATATGGAGGAGTACTTGGCCTTGCCGGCGAGCAATTCCTCGGTCATCTGTTCGCGCGATACGCCAAGTGTCTCGGCGGCAGAATACAGATAGAGCCCGTGCCCGCCTTCGTCCTGCACCTTGGCGATCAGCGCTATCTTGCGCTTCAGGGTCGGCGCCCGGGTGATCCAGTTTCCTTCCGGCAACATGCCGACAATTTCAGAATGCGCGTGCTGTCCGATCTGGCGCACCAGTGTGCGACGATAGCCTTCCGGCATCGGGTCATTGGGTTCGATTTTCTCTTCTGCGTCTATGCGCGCCTGAAATGCGTCGAGAAACTCTTCGGTTTCTTCTGTGCGGCTGTCAGCGCCGATCAACCCTTGGGAATACATGAGCGTCCTCCATATTGGGCATTATGTGTAACAAAAATTCATTCAATTAGCAATATTTCGTAACACGTTAAATCGCCATTTCAGGGCCTCAGGCCGGCTTGCAACGGGTAAGCCATTGGCATCCAACCAGTTTTCGCTGCCTGGCAGCAGGTCATGATAAACCTGCCTGACCAGTCTGCGCGCCTCTTGGCCGATCCAGTCGGCCGGCAGCAGGGCGTCCGGCAGGTCGGGATCGCGCAATACAATGCGCCGCCAATCGTGAATCAGCAAGGTGCGCGCCGCCATGCAATCTGCCGGCGACAGGTCTGCAGGCGCGCTGAATGACTGCCAGTCGGCCATGAAGGCGGCGTAATGGACTGCGTGGTCATCAAGCTTCCACAGCGACAGAAGTGGTGCCGGCAGGTCTGAACCCGGTCCTGAAACCAACAGTACATTGTCGGACAGACCATCCACCTCTACGCCGGCCTTGAGCCACGCCCTGCCGCCCAGGGAAACGAAACCCTGGTTACGCAGGCTGGTTGCAGCGCTTTCCCTGGCCTTGTCGTGTGCCTCGATGGCCACGGTCCATTCGCCGTCCCAGTCCGGCGCAGCGCCGGCATAGATGCGCTTTGTCGGCTCGTCGAATGCGGCCTGTCCCTGGTCGCTCAGCTTGTAGAAGCTCAGCCGGCCTTCGCGCTCGCGCTGCACCCAACCTTCCGAGGCCAGGCGCGACAGTGCCGTGCGCACGGCCCCGGGCTCCACATTCAACAGGCCCATGGCGTCCTGCAAGGTGCTCAGGGCCACCCGCCCGCCACGCAGCGCCACGGAATCACCGAAGAAGGTGATGATCAGCGACCACACCCGCAACCGTCCGTTGCCATGCAGCCGCGCAATGTGTTGATCAATCTGGTTGGTGGCGCTGGTCATTTCACTCCTGTTGCCGAGGCCTTGTCCTGTGCCTAGTGTGTGCAGCATTCAACCAGTTGGAACAAGACCATGAATGACACGCCATCCAGCCACCATAGCCATGAAACGGAAGAAGACGCCCGCAATCGCGATATTAGTATTTGGGTCAATGGTGACATTGTGCATCGCGATGACGCCAAGGTGTCGGTCTATGATTCAGGCTTCATGCTGGGTGACGGCATGTGGGAGGGCATGCGTCTTTATGACGGGAAATGGGCCTTTTTCGATGAGCACATGGACCGGCTGTTCGGAAGTTGCAAGGCGGTTGGCATTGACATCGGCATGGATCGGGCCGGCGTGCTGGATGCGCTGACCAGGACGGCGGCCGCCAACGACATGACAACAGACGCCCATTGCCGCCTCATGGTCACCCGTGGCGTCAAGGACAAGCCGTTTCAGCACCCCCGGCTGTCGCGATCAGGTCCGACTGTGGTCATCATCATCGAGCATTCGAAACCAAAGCAGGAAGTCCAGGCCCACGGCCTGAAACTGGTGACCGTGCCGCAGGTGCGTGGCACTCCGATGGCCCAGGACGCCAAGTACAACTCCCATTCCAAGCTGAATTGCGTGACCGCGTGCCTGCAGGCTGAACGCATGGGCGCGGATGAAGCGCTGATGTTGGATCCGCACGGGTTCGTGAACACCACCAATGCCTGCAACTTCTTCATTGTGCGCAAGGGTGAGGTATGGACCTCCACCGGCGACTACTGCATGAACGGCGTGACCCGCCAGAACGTCATCAACCTGTGCCGTGCCAACGATATCCCGGTGTTTGAGCGCAATTACTCCCTGGTCGATACCTATTCCGCCGACGAGGCATTTCTCACCGGCACGTTCGGGGCGCAGACACCGGTGGCGTCGATCGATGGAAAGGTCATTGGCGACGGATCGCGGCCCGTCATGGCGCGGATTAGGGATTTGTATAAAGACGCAATCCGCAACGATACCGGGGCTGATCTGGACTGAGCTGTCACCGCGGTCCACAGCTGCCATGCGCTAATGCGCTTTTGACCCAGCACTTTTTCGACATCTGCCTCATTGACTTCAGCCAGTGGTTTTTAAATGCGCCAGTCTCGGCGCGCGCCATCG
>JBCCVY010000136.1:0-9007 GCA_039194725.1 Pseudomonadota bacterium | reverse complement strand
GGGGCCTCGGCCTTCAGGCCTCGTCCCCCGTTGGTTCGCGTTGCTTCTGCCAAGCTCGCACGCTCGGAGTGGTTCGATCTCGACGTGGGCTGTGCAAGAACGGCGAGCCGCGGCCCGCCAGGCCGCGTCCGGCGTCGGTGGTGACGCCGGCAACGGTTCCCTGGGTGCTGCACCCGCTGATTTTGGCGGGTTTGATCCACACGCGGGCGATGCCGACCCGGAACAACACATGCTTTCATCCGCCGTTTCCGGCAAGCGCCGTTCCAGCAGCAAAGGTTCCTCCAGCCAGGCCGGCTCCAGCCGCAAGCGGCTGATACTGGCGGCCGCCGTCCTGCTGGCTGCCGTTACCGCCTATACGACCAATTCCGGCTTGTTCACCGCACATCTCAGCAAGCAGAGTTCCGCATATCCGCCGGCAGTTCCTGCTGCGACCAGCACAGTTGAACCTGCCGAGCAACAGACCCTGCAGCAGCAGACCGCCAGAATCGAACTGCCGACGTCCGGCAGGGCGGTCGAAATCCCGACATCCACGGCACGCAAGGACCAGCTTGCAGCTGATCCGATCACAACCGCGTCAACCGGTTCCAGCGACAATTCCGATCCATTGTTGACGCAGACCCGGCGCTCCCTTGGCAACCCTGTCGCTTCCGTGGACACGGCAATCCTGCCTGAGCAGATCGGCACAACCGAGCTTCGCCAGGCAGCCGTCAGCGGCAATGCCAGCGCGCAGTTCATCGTCGCAAGCCGGTATCTTGAAGGCAGAAAAGTCGGTCGCGACCACAAACGCGCCGCGCAGTGGTACCTGCGCGCGGCGCAGGGCGGGCTGGCAGCCGCACAATACCGCATCGGCACGCTTTATGAGCGTGGCAGCGGCGTTGCCCAGGACCGGGTTCAGGCGATGAGCTGGTACGCCAAGGCTGCCAACCAGGGCAACATCAAGGCCATGCACAACCTGGCAGTGATGTCGGCCGACACCGCGAACGGCAAACCAGACCTGGCGCAGGCAGCCAAGTGGTTCGGCGCGGCAGCCCAGCATGGCCTGCCCGACAGCCAGTACAATTTTGCCGTCCTGAACGAGCGTGGCCTGGGCATCCCGAAGAATGTCAAGGAGGCCTACAAATGGTACTCGATTGCCGCCAGGAGCGGTGACCGCGACGCTGTCAAAAAGGCCAAGGAAATGAATGCCGCCGTGAACCAGGCTGAATTGGCCGCCATTGATCGCTCGATAGCCGCATGGCAGCCGACAGCGCCACAGCGCGAGGCCAACATGGTGTCGATTACCGAGCAGTCATGGGGCATAGCCAAGACCGGCAGCCGGACGTCTGCAAAAACATCGGCCGCGCCGGCCGCCGACCAGCCGGCGAGTGCCACCGACCGGATCAAACGGGTTCAGGACCTTCTGACCCAGAAGGGTTTTGATGCCGGTGCTGCCGACGGCAAGATGACCACGGCCACGGCAAATGCCATCAGGCTGTACCAACTGCGCAACGGCCTGCCGGTCAACGGCATCGTGTCAAAGCAGCTGCTGGAGCACCTGCAAAAGGGCATGATCTAGAGCCTGTCTGGTTTAAATGGAGCCGTTGACGACGAGGCGGTAACCGCAGTCACGCGCGTCAAGGTCCAGCAGCTCTGAGTTCTGCTGCTGCCATGCTCCGCTTGCCAGATCCTTTTCAAGCCTGTCCAGCTGAGCCGAGACATCTCCCAGCGCCCAGAAAGGCGACATGGCGGCGCGAACGCGCGGGTCGAGATAGGCGGCTGGCCGCCGCCAGTAAGCGCTCAGAAAACCATCGGTACAATCATGCGGTATCGGGACCGGGGAGATCTCCACCGGCCCCAGCCACTTCTCATAATCGGTCAGTTTCGGCATTTGGCCTTCGTCCAGTGTGACAAGCTGCGGGAAGTAGCCCAGAAGCCAGAACGCGCGAAACGCCGGATCGTAGGTCACAACAACCACCGGTCCGCGCGTCACCCGGCGCATCTCGCTGAGGCCCTTTTCCTTGTCGGTCCAGTGATGAACCGTCAGGATCGCCATGGACGCATCGAAGGAATTGTCGTCGAAAGGCAGGTCTTCCGCGCAGCCCTGGATAACCGGCGCAGCCGAGGCGCTGCGCTGACTTATCATTTCGCCTGAGGGTTCGATGGCGGTAACAGCTCGGTCAACCGGTTCGTAAGAGCCGGTTCCGGCGCCGACGTTCAAAACCGTATCGGCTGATCCCAGAGCACTGGAGATCAGCCTTGCAATGCGGGTGTCAGGCTTTCTGAGGTCAGAGTAGTTGACGCCGATGGTGTCGTAGGAAGCGGCCATGACGCGTCGTAACATGTTGCGGCAGATTTGTCAGAAAGGACAGTTGCTGCGCCGAACATCAGCAAACCATCGACGTGCCTGGAACAATGCCATGCGGCCGCTCAATTGGACAATGCCCCGCGTTCCATGGAAAACTACGGATGGATTGGCGGCGGCGTCACCAAGTTCAACAATCTCAGGGAGAAAATCATGAAAGACAAATATCTTAAGCGGCAGCAGAACATGCTGACCGAAGGACAGATCGACAGGCGCCAGTTTGTCATGTGCGCACTGGCCGCGGGCATGGCGCTGCCGGGGGCGTTGTCAATGGCCGACATGGCGCAGGCGGCGACACCGAAAAAGGGTGGCAAGTTCCGCATTGGCAAGGCACATGGCCAGACCACGGATACACTGGATCCGCAGACCTACGAGAACGGATTCACTACCGCCACAGGCAACATGTACGCCAATCATCTCACCGAGATTACATCCAAGGGCGGATTGGGGCCGGACCTGGCGGAATCCTTCGAGTCGACAGACGGCAAAACATGGGTATTCAAACTGCGCAAGGGTGTGGAGTTCCACAACGGCAAGACGCTTGCGCCGGAAGACGTGATAGCCTCGTACAATCTGCACCGCGGTGAAGACTCAAAATCTGCCGCCAAGGGCCTGCTCAAGGGGATAACGGACATTCGCGCCGATGGCGGCAATGTGGTATTCGAACTTGAAAGCGCCAACGCAGACTTTCCTTACATTGCCAGTGACTATCACCTAGTCATCCTGCCTGCGAAGGACGGCAAGGTGGATCCGCAGTCCGGCATCGGGACCGGTGGTTATGTGATCAAGGAGTTCGATCCGGGCGTTCGGCTTCATGTCACGCGCAATCCGAATTACTGGAAAGAAGGCCGGGCTCACTTTGACGAAGTCGAGATGCTTGCCCTGGTCGACGTGACGGCACGGCAGACAGCACTGCTCAATGGTGAGGTGGACGCAATCAGCCGTGTTGATCCGAAGACCGTTGCCCTGCTGGCACGCAATCCGGGGATCAACATCCTGGAAAAGACCGGCACCCTGCACTACACCTTCCCGATGCGGCTCGATACCGAACCGTTCGGCAACTATGACCTGCGGATGGCGCTCAAACTGGCAATCAAGCGGCAGGAACTGGTTGACAAGATCCTGCTCGGCCACGGAGCACTGGGCAATGATCATCCCATATCGCCGGCGACCAGCTTCTATGCCGACGACCTGCCGCAGCGCGAGTTTGACCCGGAAAAAGCTGCCGAGCACTACAAGAAATCTGGGCACAGCGGCCCGATCAAGCTGTCTGCGTCGGATGCAGCTTTCGCCGGTGCCGTTGATGCCGCGGTGCTGATCCAGGAATCGGCCAAGCAAGCCGGCATCAATATCGAAGTGGTGCGCGAACCCAAGGACGGCTACTGGACCAATGTGTGGAACAAGAAGGGCTGGTGCGCGTGCTACTGGGGCGGACGACCGACATCAGACTGGATGTATGCGTCGGCCTACATCGACTCCACCGAGTGGAACGACACGGCCTGGAAAGGCACGGATGCTTCGAAGAAGTTCAACGAACTGGTCGTCCAGGCGCGGGCCGAGCTGGACGAGGACAAGCGTGCCGCCATGTACCGCGAAACCCAAATGCTGGTGAACGATGACGGCGGCGCGATCATCCCCATGTTCGCCAACCACATCATGGGCGTGTCCACGAAGATCGCCCACGACGAAAACGTGGCGGCCAACTGGGAAATGGACGGCGAGAAAGCGCCGGAGCGCTGGTGGTTCGCCTGATCGCAGGCATCATCACAACAAGACAAGCTGGCAGCGGACCGTTCGCTGCCAGCCACCCCCATCCTAGCCTTGTCCTGCAGTCACATCACATGCGTTCTGATTGGTTGTGCCCATGTCTGACCCCTATTCCAACCTAGCTTCCGAAGAAGAGGCTATCCAGGCGCGTATTGCCGATGCCATGGAGGCGCGATGTCTCGATCCCGCGCAGATCGCCATCCGCCAAGAATACCTGGGCAACCTGGAACTGCCCAAAGGCGCATACGCAGTCGAATTCGGGTCCGGCACCGGCCATGTCACGAAGGATCTGATCACCATTGCCGGTGCTTCCCGGGCATTGGGTATCGAGCCGTCACCCATCATGGTGCAGCGGGCGAAGCAACATTTTTCCGCGATGCCGGAAATCAGTTTCGAGATTGGCGACGCAAAGCAAACCGGTCTTGCCGACGCTTCTGTGGGCTTTGTTCTGATGCACACCCTGTTGTGCCACGTGCCCGGACCGCAGGACGTCATTCGTGAAGCGTTTCGCGTATTGAAACCGGGCGGGATGCTGGCAATCTGCGACGGTGACTACGACACGGCGACGACACAAATCGCCGACTTTGACCCGCTGGACCAGATTGTCCGCTTCATGATAGACCAGAACGTGACCAACCTGTGGATCATGCGGCAGATTGCGGACATGCTGGTCTCGACCGGTTTTGATCTCGGTCGCCGCCGCGGGCATGGCTATGTTGCAGAAAGCGATGCTGCATATTTTTTGACCGTCATCGACAGGGGCGCAGACCGGATGGTCGAGACCGGCGTCCTGTTTGCCGCTACCGGCGAGGCACTCAAGGCAGAAGCACATAGACGCGTGGCGGAAAGCAAATTCTTCGGCTTCATGTCTTACATCAGCCAGGTCGCACGCAAACCTGCGGCCAGCTGAGGCAGATTAGCCTGAAACTGTTTTGACCCGAGTTCGATTGTTTCCGGCAGGGCAAACCATGTCCCCCTAGCGATCGTAAGCCGGTTGGCCAGGTGAGCAAGCCGTCCAGATCACTGGCATTTCGATGTTCGGAAACCAACAACGAATTTGCCCGACAGCGATGAAGGGTGTATGCGGCTCACCCTGTCCGGAACGCGCAATTGCTTCGTATAACGATTATTTGTGATACCATCCCGCCGCCGCCGTCACACTGACCGATTGAGACCATGAAACTGTCTGAAGCCATAACCAAGATTCCGACACCGGCCCTGTGGCTTGGCGTCGCCGGTCTTCTGCCGTTCTGGCTGCCGTTTCTGCTGCTGGGCAGCGAGACAGAGCAAGGCGCCACCTCGCGTGCGCTTCTGATCCAGATGGGATATGGCGCGGTCATCCTGTCGTTTCTCGGCGGCATTCGCTGGGGTGCGGCGTTGAAACTGCCACCCGGGCCTCTGCAGGCCACGCTGTTTGTGCTGTCGGTGCTGCCGTCGCTGGCCGGTTTTGTCGCCCTGTTGCTGCCCGCAACCGTCGGCCTGATCCTGCTGATCGGCGGCTTCCTGCTGCAGGGGGTGTGGGACGTGCAGTCGTCACAGCGCGGCGAACTGCCGCCGTGGTACGCCACCTTGCGGTCCATGCTGACGACCGGCGCGGTGTTGGCCCTCATCGCGGCTGTCATGGTGCGCGCCGTCACTGCCGCCTAAACCGCACGGCCCTACAGTACGGCGCGGCCCGGCAGCGCATGCAGTGCGCTGTTGCCGACCATGATCACCCGGAACGCCTCGCCGGCGAGCAGAGGACGAAACGCCTCGTGGCGCACGTCGAGACCTCCTGTATAGGCCCCGAAGGCCGGCAGAATGATGCGGGCCGGCGAGATGACAAAGCACTTTGTCCGGACCCGGCGCCCGCGCCGCCTGATGGCAGCCACCGGGTGCAAATGGCCGGCAATCTCGTTGACCGCGCCGGTGCCGGGCTCATGGCGGAGCGTCACATCACCCAGGGCAATCTCCACCGACATGGAGCCGGGCAGATGCGCCGGCAGCGACGGATCGTGATTTCCCGACAGCCAGATGAAATCGGCCCGGGACGCAAGCTGTTCCAGCAAGGCCCGATCAGCCGCCGCCATGCGGTCAGGACCTTTTGAATCGTGAAAACTGTCGCCCAGAAGCATGACCGTGGCCGGTGCCCATCTGGCAATCGCCGCCTGCAAGGCGAGCAGTCCCGCACGGGTGTCGTAAGGCGGCAGCAGCTGGCCCAGATGAGCGCGCGATGAGCCCTTTTCCAGGTGCAGGTCGGCGATCAGCAGGGTGTCATAGTCCGGCACGTAAAGCGCACCGGACAAGCATGGCAGAAGCTCGATGTCGCCAAGCCGCACCGCCATGGCGTCAGACGAGCCGCATGGCTTCGTCAACGAGGTCGTCGGCAGCTTCGGCAAGCAGAGCGTCATGGGCTTCGCCATAAACCGGTTCGCGCCCAATCTCAAGCATCACCGGCACCGCCAGTGGAGAAACCTGTTCCAGCGCCTTGTGGACGATGTTGCCCCTGATACGGGCCAGCATCATGGCCAGCCGTTTGGCATCGATCAGACCGGAGGCAGCATCATCCCATGCCGCCTTCAAAAGCCAGTGATCCGGCTGATGGGTGCGCAGCACGTCATAGATCAGGTCGGCGGACACGGTCATCTGGCGGCCCGATTTCTCCTGACCCGGCCAGCGCCGCTCGATCAGGCCGGAAATGATGGCGCAGGTACGAAACGTGCGTTTCATCAGCATGGATTCCGCCAGCCAGGCATCCAGATCGTCGCCCAGCATGTCCTGGTCAAACAGCTGGGCCAGCGAAAGTGTGCCGGTGTCAATGGCCAGCGAAAGATCACGCACGCACCACACCGACAGGGCGTAGTCATTGCAGACAAAACCCAAAGGCTGCAATCCGGCACGCTCCAGCCGCCTGGTCAGCAGCATGCCGAGCGTCTGATGCGCCAGCCTGCCGTCGAACGGATAGCACACCAGGTAATGCTTGTTTGCCTTCGGAAACGTCTCGACCAGCATCTGGTGCGGCTGCGGCAACACCGACTTCCACTGCTGCACCTTGAGCCAGTCGCGCACCTGGTCCGGCAGGTAGTGCCAACTGGCCGGTTCGGCCAGCATGGCGCGCACCCGGTCCGCCAGATAGGTCGACAACGGGAACTTGCCGCCCTGGTAGGACGGTATCATCGGCTCGGTTGCTTCTGATCGGCTGACCAGCGCATTGAGTTCTTCGACAGCTTCCAGGCGCAATATCTGGCCCGCAAACAGGAAGGTGTCGCCGATGCGCAATTGCTCCACGAACCATTCCTCCACCTCGCCCAGCACCTTGCCGCCCCACTTGTTCAGCGGCTTGCCGGCGGACGAGCGCCGCTTGCCGGCAAGCTTGACCTTCAGCATCTCGGCTTCGACGATGGTGCCGGCGTTCATGCGATAGGTTTGGGCCAGCCGCGGATGGGTCAGGCGCATGCGCCCGTCAGGCATCTGTTTCAGCCGGGCGAAACGCTCATAGGTTCTCAGCGCATAGCCGCCGGTCGACACGAAATCCACGGCCTGATCGAAGTCTGCCCGGGCGAGGTTGCGGTACGGCCATGCCGAAACGATTTCGGCATAGAGCTCTTCCGGGTCAAACGGCGCTGCCACCGCCGAACCCATGATGTGCTGTGCCAGCACGTCACGTTTCAGTTCCGCCGGGCCTTCACCGTCTTGGGCGCCCTCAAACGCGGCGACCCGTGCCGCTTCGCATTCCAGCACTTCAAAACGGTTTGACGGCACCAGCACGGCGCGTGACGGCTCTTCGTAGCGATGGTTGGCGCGGCCGATACGTTGCAGGATGCGGCTTGAGCCCTTCGGCGCGCCAACATTGATGACGAGATCCACGTCGCCCCAGTCAATGCCGAGATCGAGCGTGGAGGTGCACACCACGGCACGAAGCGAACCGGCCGCCATGGCCGCTTCCACCTTGCGCCGCTGCGACACGTCCAGCGAGCCATGGTGCAGGGCGATGGGCAATGCGTCCTCGTTCAAGGTCCACAGTTCATGAAATATCCGTTCGGCCTGCGACCTGGTATTGGTGAACACCAGCGCCATGCCGGCCGACTTCACCGCTTCATAGATGTCCGGAAGGGCATAGGCACTGCTGTGTCCCGACCACGGCATGCGAACTTCGTCATCACAGCGCATGATCGATATGTCCGGTTCCGCGCCGCCGGGTGCCTGCACAAAGGCCGCCATGTGCTCGACGCCCTCGGCATCGCGGTCTTGCGGCATCAGCCATGCCCGCAGGGTGTCGGGGCTGGCTACCGTGGCCGACAGACCGATGCGTTTCAGGCGCGGCGCAAAACGCTGCAGGCGCGCCAGCGCCAGTGCCAGCATGCAGCCTCGTTTCGTCGGCGTCATGGAATGCAGTTCATCGAGAACCACCACCCGCAGGTTGGCGAAATAGTGTTCTGCACCGTCCTGGGCAATCAGCAGCGACACCTGTTCCGGCGTGGTGATCAGGATGTCCGGCGGGTTGGTCTTCTGGCGCTGGCGCTTGTGCGCCGGCGTGTCGCCGGTGCGTGCCTCGATGCGGATGTCCAGCCCCATGTCACGGATCGGTGTTTCCAGGTTGCGGGTGATATCGACGGCGAGCGCCTTGAGCGGCGAGACGTAAAGCGTGTGCAGCCCGTTGCCGGCAGCTCCCTGCGCCAGCTCGATCAACGACGGCAGAAACCCGGCAAGCGTCTTGCCGCCTCCGGTCGGCGCAATCAGCAGCGCCGAGTGTCCCGCGGACACGGTTGCCAGCATGTCCAGCTGGTGCCGGCGCGGCTGCCAGCCGCGGGCAGAGAACCAATCGGCAAACCCTTGCGGCAGGTCAGCCTGCGGTGGGGAACTATGTGAAACGGCGGTATCCATGTGTCAGTAGTATACGAGGTTTGACGGCAATTCAGT
>JBCCVY010000135.1:0-9013 GCA_039194725.1 Pseudomonadota bacterium | reverse complement strand
GCCTCCAGGTCGCCGAACGGAACCTTGTCGGCGCCCAGAAGCTCGCCGAACTTCTCACGGAAGACAGTGCCGCCGTTGAGCGCAAGCGCGCCTGACGTAAGGCCATGGAATGCCGAACTTGCAAATACCAGCTTGTCCCGGCCGGTCGCGCGGCGGACAAACTTTATGGCAGTCTCATTGCCTTCGGCGCCGGTGGAACAGAAGTAGACCTTGTCGAGGCCATAACCACAGCGCTGCTTAAGCTGCTCGGCCACCAGTCCACACAGGATCGGTGTTTCCATCTGAACCAGCGAACACAGGTCGGCATCCATGAAATCCTTCAGCACCTGGCGAATCTCCGGGTGATTGCGGCCCATGTTGAATGCACCGTAGCCGGCCAGCATATCCAGATACTTGCGACCCTTGTCGTCCCACATGTAAGCGCTCGAGGCCCTAACATAGTTCCTGTCGAAGCCGATGATCTTCAACGCCTTCGCAAACCGCGGATTGACATGCTCTGCGTACAGCGTGTTGTTCCTGCCGGTGTTGTCTTCAATGATTTTCTTGATATCGAGGGGCATTTTTTGCCGCATCTCCACGCCGGAATTTGTGCAGTCTGACCGTCTTTTACACTCAGTACCCGATTGGCCCTATGCGACCTAGGGTCCAGACCCCAAGTTACTATCTCACACGACAGGTGCAATCTGAATTCATTTGAAGTGCGTAACCAACAAAGGGACACTATCGTCTTGATATATGCACAATTGTTATATATCAATCCGATACATCACTTCGCGCCGCCGCGTTAACGAAACGGGATATCGTCATATGAATGTGCGCACATTGTGTCTGGGCATCCTCGCGTTTGAAGAAGCCTCCGGCTATGAGATCAAAAAGGCTGTCGAAGATGGAATGTTCTCGCATTTCATCGAGGCGAGTTATGGTTCGATATACCCTGCCCTGACCCAAATGCTGGCGGACGGCCTGGTCAGCGTGCGCGAGCAGGTGCAGGAAGGCAAACCGCTCAAGAAGGCCTACTCGATCACCGAAGCGGGCCGCAGAGCGCTGAAAAACTCGCTGCATGAGCTGCCGCAACAAGACAAGTTCAAATCTGAATTTCTGTTTCAGGCCCTGTTTCGCGATCAGGTCGATCCGGCTCACCTGGAAGCCGTGTTCAACGAGCAGATGGACTACCTGTACGGGGAACTCGCCACGATCGAAGAATGCCGGCAGTCAGTCGAGCCCGGCTCCGGGCATGCCTTTGTGAACGGATACGGACACGCGGTGGTATCGGCCGCGATCCAGTACATGGAAGAATCACGCAGCTCACTTGGCCTGCCGCAAAAGCCAATATCGAGTGACGCTGCAGAGTAACGGCAACTTTAAAGAAACGGTCTATTCAACAATGTCAAAATCCTATTTATGGTCGGCGATCTTCGCACTAGCGATCATTGGATGGTTCGGGTCAGGTTACATCCTGCCCGCGATCGGCGATGGCGAAGGCGCCACTCCCGAGCGAGAGCAGAAAGCCGAAGCAAAAGCAGAGGAACTGGCAAAGCTATTCCTAGTAGGCATCAGGGAAAGCAAGGCGGTAGAACGCGTCAACGTGTTTCCGGTGCGTGGCATCACCGAGGCGTCGCGCATTGTGCAAGTGCGCGCCCGCACCAACGGCATCGTCGAAAAGCAGACTTTTGACGATGGCGACAGGGTTCAGGCCGGCGACCTGCTTTGCCAGTTGGACACCGGTGCCCGCAAGGCCCAGATGGCGCGTGCGAAGGCAGCCCTTGCCAGTGCCCAACGCGATCACGATGCCACCACGAAACTGGCCAGCAGCAATTTCGCCGCGAAAGCCAAGGTGGCGTCCGACAAGGCCGCGATGGAACTTGCGCAGGCTGAACTTGCCCAGATCGAACTCGACATGAAATGGACCCAGATACGGTCTCCCATCGAAGGCGTGTTGCGGGGCAAGCCGGCCCAGTCGGGCAACTATCTGGAGTCAGGCGCGATGTGCGCCACGGTGCATGTCATGGACCCGCTGATCGTTGCGGCACAGGTGCCGGAGCGGCTGTTGCCGAACGTCACCGAGGGAATGCAGGCCGGCGCCAAACTGGTGACCGGCGAGATCATCAACGGCAAGATCACATCCATTGCCATGGCGTCGGATCGTGAGACCCGGACATTTCGGGTCGAACTGGAGGTTGCCAACACCGGCGAGAAACTGCGCGAAGGCGTCACCAGCGAACTGTACATAAACCTGCCCAAGGTCACTGCACACAAGCTTGCCGCTTCCGCCCTGACGCTTTCCGACGACGGCAAGCTCGGCGTGCGCATCGTGGTGGACGACAACAAGGTGAAGTTCGTTCCGATAAAGATCATTTCGCAGGAGGCGGACGGGGTTTGGGTAACGGGTCTTCCAGAAACCGCAAAGCTGATTGTTGAAGGACAGGACTTTGTCGTCGACGGCCAGACTGTCGAAGTGGCTGTGTCATCGGCGGAGGCCAGCTGATGAACGCCGCACTCGCCGCCATACTGTCGCGTCCGCGCGCTGTGCTGTCCATGATGATTGTCATGTTGCTGGCCGGTGTCTGGAGTTTCGTGGAGATTCCGAAAGAAGCCGACCCGGACATCCAGATTCCCGTTGTCTACATCTCGATAACATTGCCCGGAATCAGCCCGGAAGACTCAGAACGGCTGATGGTCAAGCCGGTTGAGGAGAAACTGCGCGGCCTGGACGGTGTCAAGGAGATGACAGGCATCGCTTCCGAAAGCCATGCCGGCATCCTGGTGCAGTTCGAGACCGAAGTGGACATAGATCAGGCCATTCTCGACGTGCGCGAGAAGGTGGATCTTGCCAAGTCGGAACTTCCAGCCGATGCTGAAGAGCCGACGATCAACGAGATCAACTTTTCGCTGCAGCCGACCATCATCGTGTCTCTTTCAGGCACCGTTCCGGAACGCACGCTGTTCAAACACGCGCGGGAACTGCAGGATGCGCTCGAAGGCATCAACACGGTGCTGGAGGCCAAGCTGTCCGGCCAGCGCGAAGAGCTTTTGGAAATCGTCGTGGATCCGGTCAAACTGGAGGCCTACGGTGTATCGCAGCAGGAATTGCTCAACTCGGCCAGCCTGAACAACCGGCTCGTCGCCGCCGGTGCGGTCAATTCGACCGCCGGCAAGTTCAATGTGAAAATACCGGGTCTGTTCGAGAACGCATCCGATATCTTCAACCTGGTTGTGAAGTCATCAAACGGCACCACCGTTACCCTGGGCGAGGTTGCCGAGATCAAGCGCACATTCAAGGATCGCAACCGCTACGCGGAGTTCAACGGCAAACCGACCATTGCGATAGAAGTGGTAAAGCGCCTCGGATCGAACATCCTGGTCAACAACAATGAAGTCAAACGGATCATTGCCGAGGTGACCGCAGACTGGCCGGCTGCCATCAACGTGGAAACAACGCTCGATCAATCCCGCCTCATCGCCGACATCCTGGGATCGCTGTCTTCGTCGATATTCCTCGCCATTCTGCTGGTGATGACATTGGTCGTGGCGGCACTGGGACTGCGCTCCGGTCTGATGGTCGGCATTGCCATACCGACATCCTTCATGATCGGCTTCCTGTTTTTCGGGTTCTTGGGCTACACGGTCAACATCATGCTGATGTTCGGCCTGGTGCTGACTGTCGGCATGCTGGTGGACGGCGCGATCGTGATGATCGAGTACGCCGACCGGAAGATGGCGGAAGGCCTGCCCAAGCAGGAAGCCTACATTGCCGCGGCCCAGCGCATGTTCTGGCCTATCGTGTCATCCACGGCGACGACTCTGGCGGCATTCCTACCCATGCTGTTGTGGCCCGGCGTTGCCGGCGAGTTCATGGGCTACCTGCCGCTTACCGTGATTGTCGTGCTGAGCGCGTCCCTGATCACCGCGATGATCTTCCTGCCGGCGGTCGGCACAATCTTCGGCAAGGCCGGCACAACGGACAAAGCCAACGCGGCGCGTCTTGCCGGCGACGGTGAAGGTGACCTTTTGACGATGCCCGGCCTGACCGGCAAGTACATCCGGTTCCTGAACGGCGCCATGAAGCACCCGGCCAAGGTGCTGGTGGTGATCTTGCTCGCCATGGGCGGTATTGTGGGGGCCTACGCGGCCAAACCGACCGGCGTTGAGTTTTTCGTCGAGACTGAACCGGAAGTGGCGATTGTCTATGTCCGAGCACGCGGCAATCTTTCGAACGAACAGAAGCTGACCATCGTGCGCAAGGCTTACAACAGGCTGGCCGGACATCCTGCGATCGACAACCTGACCACCTATGCAGGCACCGAAACTGGCAGCGACGGCGGTCTCGGCGCATCGCAGGATGTGCCGGCGGATGTTGTCGGCCAAGTGCAGATAGAGCTTAAGCCCGTCGGCCAGCGGGAAAACTGGGTGACCGTCAAGCAGCAGTTCACCGAGGCCGTACAGGGCATTCCCGGCACCATCACGGAAGTGCGGGAACTGGCTGGCGGACCGCAATCCGGCAAGGACATTCGCCTGCAAGTGCAGTCTGAAAACCGTGAACATGCCGCCAAGGCCGTGAAGAGGATACGCGCCCACATGGAAAACACCATGACCGGGCTCATCGATGTCGATGATGACCTTCCCCTGCCCGGTTATGAGGTCCAGCTCAAAGTCGACCGTGAAGAAGCCGGACGTTTCGGCGCCTCGGTTGCGGCCGCCGGGTCTCTCGTGCAGCTCATCACAAACGGCGCGCTGATTGGCACCTACCGGCCGGATGACAGCCGCGACGAGCTGGACATCCGTGTGCGCCTGCCGGAAGACCAGCGCTCACTGGCGAGCCTTGATGCGCTGAAGCTGCAGACGCCGGGCGGACTGCAGCCGCTGTCGAACTTTGTCACGCGCGAGATCAAGCAGCAGGTCAACACGCTTTACAGGTTCAATTCCAAACCATCGCTGTTCGTCAAGGCCAATGCGGGCCCTGGCGTGCTGGCCAATGACAAGATCTCTGAGCTGGATACCTGGTTGAAGCAGCAAACCTGGGAAAAGGGCGTAAGCTTCAAGTTTCGCGGCGCGGACGAGGACCAGCAGAAGTCGGCGGAATTTCTGCAGAAGGCCCTGCTTGGTTCGCTGTTCATGATGTTTATGATCCTGGTGGTGCAGTTCAACTCGTTCTACCACACGGCGCTGACCCTGATCACGGTGATCATGTCCGCTGTCGGCGTGATCCTCGGCATGCTGGTGATGCGGCACTACTTCTCGATCATCATGACAGGTACCGGGTTGGTCGCGCTGGCCGGTGTTGTGGTGAACAATGCCATCGTCCTGATCGACACCTACCAAAGCATGCTGAAGCGTGGAATGAACGTAAAGGACGCAACGTTGCGTGCTGCGGCCCAGCGGATCCGGCCAATCCTGCTGACGACTGTCACCACCATACTCGGCCTGTTGCCGCTGATGTTCCAGCTCAATGTGAATTTTGTCGAACGTACCGTGACGATCGGCTCCATGACATCGTCATGGTGGGTCCACATGTCGACTGCGATGGTGTTTGGCCTCGCCTTCTCAACCGTGCTCACTCTGGTGTTTGCGCCGGTCATGCTGTCGGCTCCCACGGTCTGGAAGGAAAGCTGGCAGCGCCTGCGCGGCAGGTTCTCGCGCAAAGGCGGCCATGGCGCCGCAGCCACGGCGAAAGCCGGCAAAAAGGACAAAACGGCTGACGATGTGCCGGAAGCGTTCCCGCAGGCAGCTGAGTAGCGGCGCCCCGGCAGAACGGTCAGTTGAGATCCATTTGCCGAAGTTGTGAAATGAGCTTGCGCGCCGGTGAAAACGGCAGGTGTCTGGTCCTTGTGAGCATTTCATGCAGGCTGACAACTTTGTCGACATCTACCTTCATGATGTCTTCCACCCTGGCATAAGACCGTGACCTCAATGGCGGCGCAGCCTGAGAGGCTTTCAACTGGCTGAACCGGAACCCGAATTCATCGGCAAGCTCGTTGTTATCGTTTGTCGAGTAGTCGATGAAATCGCGCACATCGGCATGCAAGCTCGGGCGTTCGAACACGATGTCCTGGTTGTTAGACTTTTCAACCTGCCCGATCAGCCGGATGAGAGAGTTGGCCTGCGGCAGAAACAGGCCATCCTGGTCCGCACAGAACCGGCATCGGTAGCGTTGCAAAAGCGCCATGCCCTCGCCGGACAGGCTGACATTTTCGTTCACACTGCCGGCTGAAGCCACTGGCACCACAGCAGGAAACGTGTTGTGCCAGAAGTCGCTGACCACATCCTGGTCCCGCAGCAACGGCTTGCGGAACTCGCTGATCCGCAACTGGCCGTGTTTCTGCCATGCCCGCAGCGCAGGTGCATTCAGCAGCCTGGTGGGCTCCAGCACTTTCGACGACGCTCTCAGCGACTGTTGGGTTTTCGCTGCAAAGTGCGAAGACGGACGCCGCAGATACACCACGATGTCCACTTCGGAGATGGAGGGGATTTCAGCGTTCAGACGTCGGCAGAACCCGTCCACGTCAGCCAGATACAACAAGGCCTCGGCAGACAGCACCAGCGTGTGATGCGGATGGCGTCTGGCCCGCTTCGCCAGGATTTTCCAAAGCCGGTCAGCCCTGTCGATGACCTTTTCGCGGCTTCCATAGCGCTGCAGCATCCCGCGCGGGGTTAACGGCCTGAAGGGTGCCGTCAGGTAGTTGTGATTCACGTCGCCATCAAGCACGGGGTACAGAAATCCGTTCTTGAGGAGATATCCGCGGCTGTCAGTCAGTGACTGCTGGATAGACGACGTGCCGGTCTTGCCTGAGCCTATGTGCAGGATGACCTTCATGTCGCCGGGCGCTTCCTTGCAAACCTGGCACGATTTGTGTTGAGTCCGGGATCAGGAATTGTCATTGCCGCCGTCGGGCCGCTCAGCGAGCAGATCCAGAACCTGTTCGGAAGGACGGCAAAGGCGCACTCCACGCGGGCTGGCCACAATGGGACGATTGACCAGCACAGGATGTTTCAGCATGGCTGCAAGGATGGTCTCGTCATCCACGTCCGGATCGGTCAGGCCAAGTTCTTCCGCCGGAGATTTGGCCGTGCGCAAAGCTTCGCGTGGCGTCAGGCTGGCAGCTGCGAACAGCGCCAGCAACTGCGGACGCGTCCAGCCCTCCTTGAGATACTCGATTATCACCGGTTCTTCGCCGGATTCTCGTATCAGCTCGATCGTATTGCGCGATGTGCCGCACGCGGGGTTGTGGTGAACAACTATCGTCATGTCTTGTCGTTGCCTAGCAGTGTGTCTTCAGTATCGGCATCAGCCTGGCCGGTGTCATCGTCCGTGCCTTCTTCTCCGCCCGCAACCCGCCTTTCCCAGGCTTTTTTCTGGCGCACATAGCTGACAACCGAAACCGGAATGGCAGCGATGTATGCAAACGCGGCAAAAGTCACCACTTCCCACGTGAAGGTCACAAGAAGGGCGGCGATGATGGTCACCGCGGCAAGGATCGGCAATACCCATTCCCGTCGCACCCGGCCGATCCCTTTGCCGGAGAATGTCGGCACGCGCGACACCATGGAAAACGCAATCAGGGCAATATAGATCAGTACGAAATGGGCGATTTCGCTGCCTTGCGGCAACAGGTCGAGAAATCCCATATACATGGGCAGCATGGCGAGCATGGCGCCTGCCGGCGCGTTGACGCCGGTGAAATAGTTGATCTTCCAGGCCGGACGGTCAGGGTCTTCAAGCGCCACATTGAAACGTGCCAGGCGCAACGCGCAGCACATGGCCAGCGCCAGGGCGACAATCCAGCCGAGGTTCTTCAGTGCGCTCAGCGACCACATGTAGATCAGCAGTCCCGGCGCCACTCCAAAGTTGACGAAGTCAGCCAGGGAATCCAGTTCCGCACCAAATTTCGACGACCCTTTCAGAGCCCTCGCGATACGTCCGTCCAATGCATCCAGGACAGTTGCCAGAATGACGCATGCCACGGCAAGTTCAAAACGCCCCTCGATGCCGAGCCGGATAGCAGTAACGCCGGAACACAGTGCCAGCAGCGTGACAATGTTGGGCACCAGATACCGAACGGGGATTTGACGCAGCCGTTGTTCGCCCGAATATGCCGGTTCTTCGCTTTTGGTCATAGTTCCTACTTTGCCTTGTCTGGCACAGATTCGTCAGGCCTTGCGGCCCGTCGGCGCCGGTCCGGAGCCCGACAGGTCGGCAAGCACCGTCTCGCCCGCGACAGCGATTTGCCCGACACAGGCCCGCACGGCGGTCCCCTCGGGCAGATATACATCAACCCGCGATCCGAAACGAATCAAACCGAAGCGCTGGCCAGCCTGCAGTCGTGCGCCCTGCCCGGTGAAACCTACAATGCGCCGCGCCACCAGTCCGGCAATCTGTACCACACCGATGCGGCGCTTGTCCGGCATTTCCAGCGTCAGCGCCTGCCGCTCATTGTGCTCACTGGCCTTGTCCAGTTCGGCATTCAGGAATTTGCCGGCAACGTAACTCATCTGCAGAACTTCACCATCGACCGGCGCACGGTTCACATGCACATCGAAAACATTCATGAACACCGAAATGCGGGTCAGCTTGTCGCCTTCCAACGCAAGTTCCGGCGGAATGGCAACCTGTTCAATGGCCGATACGCGGCCGTCGGCCGGCGAGATCACCAGATTAGGGTCCTGCGGCGTGACGCGCTCAGGATCGCGAAAGAAATAGGCGCACCACAAGGTCGCGACAACACCGAGCCAGCCGAAGAAATCCGGCAACAGCCAAAACAAAACCAGCGTAACGGCAGCAAAAATGGCGATAAAGCGATAGCCTTCGCGATGTACGGGCACAAATATCGACAGGATCGAATTCAACATCAGCGACATACTTCTCCGGCAGAGGCAAATGGCCGTGCTGGCACTTGCGGCAACACAGGGGTTCGCTGAATTTGGTAAAGCGCAGCGGCAGACAGTGCAAGACCAAGATGCGCGGCTGATGTGACCGAGCAACCGCTTGCGGGAAATCCACTCCTAACTTTCCGCTTTC
>JBCCVY010000134.1:0-9043 GCA_039194725.1 Pseudomonadota bacterium | reverse complement strand
CCAGGTCTTCCGGATGATCCACGGGCAAACCGACACCAGGAGTTATTATCCGGAAATCGAAGAACTGTACGTGTTCGCCTCCGGCACCTCGTTTCACCAGAACATCTTTCCGGCGCAGACCCTGGACCTCGGGTTTTCGGCAACAGCCTCACATTATATCTCGACGACGCCGTGCAACATCACGGATCATGTTCACATGGTCGGTGCCAGCGGCGCCGAACGCGATGCATTTTCCAGGCAGGGCGCAACCGACTGGGAGACCATGCTCATGCAAAGGACCCGCGAACTGAAACCCGGCGGCCGGCTGTGCCTGTTCAATTTCGGCATCGATGAAGAAGGTCGTTATCTTGGTGACACCGGCGGCGTCAGCATGTTTGACACCTTCAACAAGTTCTGGAGTGAACTGGCAGATGACGGGGTCATTTCGCGCGATGAGTATCTGAACACCAATTTCCCGCAACACTATCGCACGGTTGAAGAGTTCACCGCGCCTTTGAATGACACGAGCAACCCGGTTTACCAGGCCGGATTGCGACTGGAGCATGTGGAAACCAGGGTCGTGCGCTGCCCGTTCGAGCAGGACTTCACCGAAAACCATAAAGACCCGGCCCGGTTTGCCATGGAATACTTGCCGACACTCAGGTCATGGTCTGAAGCCACGTTCCTCGGCGGCCTTGACGCCGGTCGCGACGAAGTCGAACGCCAGGCCATCATGGATGAATTCTACGGCCGCTATCAGGCCAGTGTCGCCGCCGAGCCTGCGGGACATGCCATGGATTATGTTCACGCCTATCTGATTTGCCGCAAGGATGTCTGAAAAGTGAAAAAGACCACGACTACTATGGAAATCGAGAAAGCCCGCAGGCTTGCGCTTCGGGCGCTGACCAAGTCCGGTGCGGCGCGCGCCAATGTGCGCTACCTGGCAGATGCGATAATTGACAGTGAGCTTGTCGGCATGCCGAGCCACGGCTTTTTCTGGTTGCCGATTTACTGTTCGCACCTCAGCTGCGGCAAGGTTGACGGGACGGTCAAGCCGGTCATCACCCGGTTGTCGCCGGTGGCCTATCGCGCTGATGCCGGCTCCGGGTTTGCTCACCCGGCAATCGAAAAGGGGTTCCGCAAAATCGTCCCGGCGGCAAGAAAGTACGGTATTGCCGCGCTGTCCGTAACCAATTCCTACAATTGCGGCAGGCTGGGCGGGCACACCGAGCAATTGGCGCGGGAAGGCCTTCTGGCGATGGGATTCACCAACGCGCCGGCCTCCATCGCGCCTCCCGGCGGGGTCAAGGCGGTGATCGGCACCAACCCGATATCCATTGCCGCACCGGACGGCAAAGGCGGCATCGGTTATGTCATAGACCAGTCATCATCAGTGGTCGCCAAGTCGGAAGTCATGCGCCATGCCGCGCGCGGTGATGAAATTCCACTTGGCTGGGCGCTTGATGCCGACGGCAATCCGACCACAGATCCCGGCCGGGCCGCCACCATGGCCCCAGCGGGCGGCTACAAGGGCTTCGGCCAGGGACTGATGGTGGAAACCATGGCGTCGCTGATGAGCGGTGCCCAACTGGGCAGCGCCATGTCGCCGTTTGCAACCGATGCCGGCGGCCCCTGCAATTCAGGGCAGTTTTTCCTGGCGATTGACCCGCAAGGATTTTCGGCTGGTCTGTTCGCAGACCGCTTTGCCGACCTCGCCGGGTCGATTACGGCCCAGGAGGGGACCCGCCTGCCGGGTTTGAGCCGCCTGACAACACGCCAGGAAAGCCTGGCTCGCGGGACTATTGAAATGGATCGCGATCTATTGAGGCGCGTGCGTGACTGCACACGCTGATCCAAGGCCAGGCGTGCCGGCCTTAAGGGGACGAAGCTCTGATGGCAGTTGATTACGAGACTGACTGTGTGGTGGCAGGCGCAGGCGCGATTGGCCTGGCGGTTGCCCGCGAGCTTGCGCAGTCCGGTCGTGATGTGCTGATCGTCGAAGCCGAAGAAGCGTTCGGTCGCGGTGTGTCTTCGCGTTCAAGCGAAGTCGTTCATGCCGGCATGTACTATACGCCGGGGTCACTGCGCGCTCGTTTTTGTGTTGAAGGCAAGTGGCTGCTGTACGATTTCATGAACCGGCACAACATCGCCCACAGCAGGTGCGGCAAGCTGATTGTCGCCTGCGAACCCGATGAGGTTGCAACACTTGAAGCCATCATGGCCAAGGGTGCCGCCAACGGGGTCGATGATCTGCAATTGCTGGATGCGCGCCAGGCCAGGGCACTGGAACCGGAGCTGCAATGTGTCTCGGCGATATTGTCGCCGTCGACCGGCATGATGGACTCTGCCGGAATCATGCTGGCGTTGCTGGGCGAGGCTGAAAATGCCGGTGCCACGCTGGCGACCAGATCACCGGTTGCCGGCGGGCGCGTCGGCGTCCGGCAGATCGAGATTGACATCGCCGGCGCAGAGCCGATGACGATCGGCTGCAACCAGTTTGTGAATTGCACGAGCCTCAATGCGCCGCAGCTTGCCGCCAGGCTGGAGGGCCTCGATGAGGGACACATCCCGACCGCCTATTACGGCAAGGGCAGTTATTTCGCCATAGCCGGCAAGGTCCCGTTCAAGCGGCTGATCTATCCGTGCCCTGTCGTTGGCGGGTTAGGTGTTCATCTCACCATAGACATCGGTGGCCAGGCCCGCTTTGGTCCAGATGTGGAATGGGTAGATGAGCCCGATTATCAGGTAGACCCGGCGCGTGCCGATGATTTTTATGCCTTGGTCCGGCGCTACTGGCCGGCATTGCCCGATGATGCTCTGCAGCCTTCATATGCCGGCGTCAGGCCCAAGATTGTACCGCCTGGCAATGCCATACAGGACTTCCGGATTGACGGTCCTGAAGTGCATGGTGTGCCGGGGCTGGTCAACCTGTTCGGCATTGAAAGCCCGGGGCTTACGTCCTGCCTGGCCATTTCACGGCATGTTGCGAATATGGTCAATTGCACCTGAATTTGCCCACTATTGAGGCATGGCACCAAAGCGCTTTATTTTTGGGACCAGCGAGGTTTGCGCCATTGCGCCCAATACCCGCAGCGTTTCATAATAACGCCACCGAAAGCCCGCTCTTAAACCAATTCACGTTTTCGGTCGCTCATCAGCGGAGGGAGTAATCTATGAAGAAATTTGTGACAGCAACCCTTACGGCGGCAGCCCTGGCTTCGGTCAGTTTCACGGCTGTTCAGGCGCAGACCAACGAGATCACGGTCGCCTACTTTCTGGAATGGCCAATGCCTTTCCAGTACGCCAAGGTGAAGGGTATTTACGACAAGGAACTGGGTGTAAAAGTGAACTGGAAGTCATTTGACGCCGGTACAGCAATGTCTGCTGCCATGGCCTCGGGCGACATCCAGATTTCCGTCAGCCAGGGTGTGCCGCCATTCGTCGTTGCAACATCGGCCGGCCAGGACCTGCAGATTGCCGACGTCGCCGTGGTTTACAACGAGAACGACAACTGCGTCGTCAAGACCGCGCTCGAAATCACCAAGGACAATGCCAAGGAACTGGAAGGCAAGAAGGCCGGGGTGCCGATCGGTACCGCTGCTCACTACGGCTTCCTGAAGCAGATGAAACATTTCGGCGTTGACGTTTCCAAAATGGAAGTCGTCGATATGGCTCCGCCGGACGGAGCGGCAGCCTTTGCCAACGGCAATCTGGACATGGTTTGCGGTTGGGGTGGATCACTGCGCCGCATGAAGGAGCACGGCAACGTGTTGTTGACAGGCGCGGAGAAGGAAGCCCTCGGCATTTCGGTGTTTGATGTCACTTCGGTTCCTGCTTCATTTGCAGCCGAAAATTCTGATCTGGTGTCCAAGTTCCTGAAGGTTACCGCGGACATGAACGCCAAGTGGAACGCCGGTGGCGCGGAAGCGGATGAAATGCTGGCCGTCATCGCAAAGGATGCCGGCATGGACGAGAAAGCGACCAAGGAAACCATGGCCGGTTTTGAGTTCCCGTCGACGGAAACTCAGCTTTCTGCCAAGTGGCTTGGTGGCGGCACCCAGAAGTTCCTCAAAGAAGTTGGTGACTTCTTCAAGGAACAGGGTAACATTCCGGCAGCTCGCGACACCTATGAGGGGGCCGTGAACACCGGTCCGCTCAAGGCTGCGGCAGGCAGCTAATCTGTCTGGACAAGACGATCTGGGAGGGAGCGATTTTTTCCAATCGCTCCCTTTTTTGAAAATGCAACAGCGGGGTGGGAATCCAAATGGGCACGTTGATCATTGATGACGTATCGATGCGTTTTGAACTGCCGAATGGCGGCGCAGTGCAGGCGCTTAAGAATGTTTCACTTGAGTTGAAGAAAGGCGAGTTGATGTCGGTGCTGGGGCCGTCGGGCTGCGGCAAGACAACCCTGCTGAACATCGTTGCAGGTTTTCTGTCTCCAACGGAAGGCAAGGTCATCCTCAACGAGCATGACGTTACCGGACCCGCTGCCGAACGTGGCATGGTGTTTCAGCAAGGCGCACTGTTTGAATGGATGAACGTCCGCAAGAACATTGCGTTCGGGCCTGATATGGCCGGCAAGCCGGCAGACGAAACCAATGCGAAGGTTGAGTCGCTGTTGCAGATTGTCGGTCTGCAGGATTTCGCCGACAAGATGATTTACGAACTGTCCGGTGGCATGCAGCAGCGTGTGGCACTTGCCCGCTGTCTGGCAAACGATCCCGATGTCATCCTGATGGACGAACCGCTCGGCGCTCTGGATGCATTGACCCGGGAAAAGATGCAGGGCCTGGTGCTCAAGCTGTGGAAGGAGACCGGCAAGACCATCATCCTGATCACCCATTCGGTCGAAGAGGCCTTGCTGTTGGGCGAGCGTCTGCTGGTCATGGCGCCGCGCCCGGGCCGGATCCACAAGGAGTATCAGCTCCCGTTCGCTGAAATGGGCGTGGGCAAGGACCTCCGCCTGGTGAAGAAGGAGCCGCAGTTCGGCAAAGTGCGCGAAGAAATTCTCTCGATGATCTGGGACATGGAAGAAGAGATTATGGGCCGTCAGGAGGATGCAGCATGACCGTCGCATTCATTTACGTTGCTCTCTTCGTACTGGCTTACGCGGGCTACAATTTCTATGTCCGTTCACGTGAGCAGTCCAAGGACTATACCAGCCTGAAGACGGTCACCTTCGGTGATGAAAGCGCCGTGACCGCAAACCGGTTCGCGTCGATTGTTTCCGTCGTGGCCCTGTTTGCCATTTGGGGCGCCTTCACCGGGTCCAAGCTGATGCCGCTGCACGTGCCGGGCCCATTCGTCGGCGACAGTTCGTTCACCTACACTGCGACCAGGGCTGACGGCCAGACCAGCGATGCCACGGTGAAGATTCGTGTTCACAAGGTCGGCGAAAACGTCGAGACGCCCGAACCGGACGCATCGAACGGATTCGCCAAGGGGGACGCTGCAAAAATCGGTGCATGGCGCAGCGGTCTGGTCAGGGCGCAGGCCAACGATGACGGTAGCGACCAGGATGGCTACAAGATAACCGCCATCAACGGCACCCCGATCTCGCCAAACGAGACAGTCCGTTTTGCAAATGGCGACATTACCATGACACCGAAGGGATCGCTGTCGGTGAAGCCGGACAGCGGCTGGCAAATGGAGCCTATCTGGCTGCCGGCACCGGAGGCGGTTGTGTCGCGCCTCGGTGAGATCGCCAGCGAAGGCTACAAGAACTACACCCTGTGGGAGCATTTGTGGGCATCGCTGGGCCGCGTGCTGGCCGGTTTTGCCATTGGCAGTATCGTCGGCATCCCGCTGGGTTATGCCATGGGACTTTCAAGCTGGTTCCGCGGTTGGTTCGATCCGATAGTCGAGTTCATGCGTCCGGTGCCGCCGCTGGCGCTTATTCCGCTGGTCATCATCTGGTTCGGTATTGGTGAAGAGGGCAAGGTCATACTGTTGTTCCTGGCTGCGTTGTGGATCATGACCATCGCTGCCCGTGCCGGTGTGTCGGGCGTGAACATTTCCAAGGTTCACGCAGCCTATTCCCTGGGCGCGTCCAAGAAGCAGCTGCTGTGGCGGGTTATCGTACCGAATTCACTGCCCGAGATCTTTACCGGCGCACGGGTCGCCATGGGCGTTTGTTGGGGCACTGTGGTTGCCGCCGAGCTGGTTGCCGCAGACAGGGGCGCCGGCATGATGATCGTTAACGCGTCCAAGTTCCAGCTTACCGATATCGTGATCATGGGTATCATTCTGATCGGCATCATCGGTTACGGCATCGATATTCTGATGCGCATGGCCGAGAACTACCTGGTCCCCTGGAAGGGCAAGGGCTGATACCGGCTGATCACATAGAATGAAAACTGACTACGGGAGCCTTTCGGCTCCCGTTTTCTCTGTTGACACTGGCAAGTAGGAGAAACTCTACCTGGAAGGTGCACCCGATCTCATGCCAAGATCACGCATGACTTTCTCCACGGCTCTGACAAACTGGTCTGCCACGCTATCATCCATTGCGCCCGCCGAGGCAACCCTGAAGCTGCCCTCCGGGCCTGGGCAACCATCGCCGTCCATGATCACGAAACCCAACTGACGTAATCGTTGAATGAACTCTGTCGGCACATAGCGCCTGTCGGCCGGCGCTTTGAACAAAGTCAGATATCCGCATGTCGCAGTGCCCGGCGCCAAGGCAGGGGAGAAGCCCAGTTGGGCCATGCCGGCGAGCAGCTTCGCGTGATGGTCCTGATAGCGCTTGCGCCGCATGTCGGGCCCTCCTTCCAGGTACAGCCTCCGCAAGGCCACACCGCACCCAACAATCGCATGTGCCGGCGGTGTTCCGGGAAACCAGCCGGTTCGATGGATGCTGTGCCACAGTTCAACCAGGTCCAGCGAGGCTGATGGTGATTGGAACAGCTTGTCCCCGAGCAAACTTCGGCGCACCATCACAAATGAAAACCCCGGAACGCTCTCGATACATGCCCAGGGCACGCCCACTACGGCATCCATTGTGCCGTCTGCGAGGCTCAACGGCATGGCGCCAATGCTGGCTCGGGCATCGACGATCACTTTGCGCCCGGCTTCGTGGGCAATGGCGGCCAGTTTGGCAACGGGATTGGCCAGGCCGGTAGATGCATCCACTTCCGCCAGATATACGGTGTGTATGTCCGGATCGGCGTCCAGCAGTTTCGCCAGCCGATTGGTGGTGACCGGTTTGAGAGCTGAGCCGGCGATGTTTTCAACCGGGCGCTTGATGTGGGTCAGCACCCTGGTCGCCTGGTCGGCATGGGGCCCGTGGGCCGCAATAAGTGTCTTGCGCTTGCGGCCGGTCGGGGCCAGTGCCCCCAGCACGCTCTCCAGCACCGTGTCACCTGACAGGTGCAGCGGAATGCAGTCGTACTCGCTGGTTCCGTCAACCAGATCAAGCAATTGCTCGGTCACTTCCAGGGCAAGCGAAACAAACTCGGTGTCACGCATGCCCCAGTCGGCCAGCATGGCGAGTTTAACGTCGCGTGACGTGGTCACCGGGCCCATGGTCAAAAGCCAGGGCATGTCCTCCTGGCCTTCGGGACCGTTGAAGGTCGGAGCGTATTTGTAGTCTTCGGCGAGAGCCATTGGATAGGTGAGCCTTTATCTCTGCTGTACCACTTCTTGATGCGCCGTCATCACTCAAAGCCGTGCCGGTCGGATGGTTTCCATCAATACCGGATGACTCTTTGTCCAAGGCTGTCTGACAGCCCCCTGCCTGAACACACTCTACAGGCGCCAGTCGATTGGTGGAAGACCACGCAGCCTAAGCCATTCCTGCGCCTGTGCAAACGGTCGCGAAGTCACGAATCTGTGTTGCGGGCCGGATCCGTGTGCCAGGGGAGACGGGTGCGCTGTAGTGATGACACAGTGTCGCGACGTATCGATGCCGGCCCCCGTATGCTGGGCGAATTTGCCCCACAGCATGAAAACCACCGGCGTGTCACCCTTATTCAGGCGGTCGATGACATCTGCCGCCAACGCCGCCCAGCCGACATCCTTGTGACTGTTCGCCTTGCCCGCATCGACGCTCAGCGTCACGTTGAGCAGCAGTACGCCCGACCGCGCCCACCGGGTGAGATTGCCATGCCCGGGTGGAGCGATGCCGAGATCGCACTTGAGAGATTTGAAGATGGTCCTGAGCGATGCTGGTACCCGCTGGTCGGGATCTGCCACGGAAAACGCAAGTCCATGCGCATCTCCCGGAGTCGGGTAGGGGTCCTGACCCAGTATGACAGCTCGCACCTGGTCCGGCTGTGTCAGTTGCAGCGCGTTGAAAACATCCCGGGCAGGCGGTAGGACATGAGCGCCAGCCGCCGCGCGGGCATCCACCCTGGCCGCTGTTTCGCTGCCTGCACCGGAGGTGAAGAAGTCGAGATCTGCCCAGCCGGTATGTCTCATCGCCTGAACTGCGGCGCCATAGGTGGCCGGCGCTATGCCGGTTATGTCCGAAGATGGTTCCAAGCGCTGATCTCGAGGTGCGTTACTAGCAGTGGCATCGGCGGGCAAGACATGGTATTCGATTTTTGAGGCCCGCCCCAGGGGGCAGTTTCTAGCGGTATCCTACAGAGGGAAAAAGATAGATGAAACCAGTAGTCATCATGGTTGGCGCCGACAAGGGCGGCGTTGGCAAGACAACAATATCTCGCGCGTTGCTGGATTACTTCCACCGCAACAATGTTCTGGCCCGAGCATTCGATACGGAAAACCCTCGCGGAACCCTGCACAGATTCTATCCGACCATCACCGAGATCATCGATCTGCACAATGTGGCCGACCAGATGAAAGTGCTTGATACGCTGGAAACCGCCAAGGTGCCGGTGACTGTTGTTGACCTGAAAGCAGGCAATCTGTCATACGCACTGGAGACCTTTGAAAAGATCGGCGTCCTGCAGGCGGCTCGCGACGGTGTGTTTGAAATGGGCCTGATCCACGTTGTCGGCCCGGCAATTGCGTCCCTCGATGAGCTTCAGGAAGTGACCCCGTTTGTCGAGGGCCTCGACTACACGGTTGCCCGCAACTTCATCAATGAAACCAATTTCTT
>JBCCVY010000133.1:0-9134 GCA_039194725.1 Pseudomonadota bacterium | reverse complement strand
GGCTGTTTTCTGGTAGTCGGACGGCTTTTCGTCCGGTTCGGCCACTTCGCGATCAGGTTCGGGCTGGTTGTCCGGATTGGCGTTGTCCTGTTTGACGCTGTCCTGTTTGGCAGGATCCTGTTTTGGCTTCTTGCCTTTCGCACCCAGCACCCGGTCAGCTTCAATCAGCAGGTCGTCGGTCTGATCCGACTTGCCTGACGTGTTGGCCTGGGCCAGCTGAATCTTGCCATGCGGCGATTTCATGTTCAGCTCGGACAGGTATTTCTGCAGCTCGTTGGTTTCCGGTGACCCGGTGCCGGTCACGGGCGGATGATTTGGGGCGCGTTTCTTCAGTTCAGCCAGGTAGCTTTGCAACTCGGCCGACATAGGCGACGCACTGACGGCGGATGGCGAACTGTTGAGAGGGGGGTGGCCTGCAGGCAACGATGCTCGATTATCTGCCTGCGCCTTGCTGACTAGTGGAAGTAAACCCTGATCGTGAACAACTCCAACACCAGGAACTACAAGACATGCGGCCACGAGGGCGCCTACCAACTTCCTCACTTTTACACCCCTTAATGCCGCCGGTTATCATCACCCCTCAAGTCGCCGTCGGTCATTCGGGTTCTGGTTAACAGAATGTTAATGTTTGCAGCCGTTCCGGACGAGAATTTGGCCGATGCCTGTCTTAAATGCGGTGATTCCGTGCTGATTGTGACTGCCGCGACAGCTCGCGCCAAACGGGCAAATTTCATCTGTAGAAACGTGCTGCGTGTGTTGAATCGCTGCTTGCGGATTCTGAAAAGTAGAACTTGTTCCTACGTCAAAATATAACAGTTGCGCAATCAGCAGACAGGCCTATTTCGCGGCTTCAACACTGTTACTTATTTGTAATGTTACTTCGCCCAAGTCCTGAACCGAGTAGGTGTAGCTGTCGCCGGGGGCCGGAAACCGGGTTTTTAGTGCGCTGCCGGTCATGACTATTTCTCCGGCCTTCAACGCGCGTCCGCGGCCGGCCAAATGATTTGTGACCCAGGCAAGGCCGTTGAGCGGATGGCCGAGGGCATTGCCGGTGTTGCCGCTTTCCAGCGATTCTCCGTTCAACATCACCGTGCCGGTGAGATTGCCAAGGTCGATGGAGCGCCAGTCGGTCTCCGGTTTGCCCAGCACCACGCCGCCACACCAGCAGCGATCGGTCAAAATCGACTTGGCATCAAGGTCGCTGTAGTCTGCGTCACGATCCTCGATCAACTCGAACGCCGGCATCGCAGACGCGACGTACCGGGATATGGAGCCCGCGTCGAAAGGCGCGGCATGCATGGGAACGTCGTCAGCGATTTCCAGCGCAACCTCAAACTCCACACCAATGCGAATGAAGTCTGCATGGTCTGCAACATGTGGCGACCGGTGAATCGTGTTGGCGAAAATGCTGCCGTAAACCGGTTGATCCACGCCACACAACTTCTGGATATCAGGCGAGGTAACCGCAATCTTGTGTCCGGCAATCGGTCCAGCGCCAGCCTCGGACTGCAGGATCCGGTACAGCTCATCCTGGATGTCGTAGGCACCAGCCAGCGTCTCAGGCTCATCATGCCCGCGCAGAGGCTGGAAACGCTGACATTGCTTGTTCGCCTCAAAGATCTTGCGGGCGACGGTTTCTACCTTTGTCCTATCCAATTGTTTGTCCTGCCTTGCTGTTCACGTGCTTCTGCACACTGCCTATCGGTTTGCTTCGGCATGGGTGGAATGCGCAACTGCGTGCCTAAGGCGCTTTGTCACGAGTTGCGATGTAACCGGGTCTACCGTCTGCGTGCAGCGCCGACCATAGCATGCGTTTTTTGTTTCTGACCTGGTTCATCTTGGTGAAATGGTGCCCGGGTGCGGATGTGGTCGGAACCGCCCAGCCGGCATGGATCTGGCCAAGAGCGAGATCATGACCGTCTTCGGTTTTGCAGCTGCAGGTGTGCGGTGTCAGATTCCGGCATTCGACGGTGGCCGCACAACTATCTCTCGGAATACTCGTCCATGAGCGCCTGCAGCTCTTCGAGAGATTCCGGATACCGAGCAAAACTGTGAACCGCCGGAACACGTGCCCAGGGCAGTTTTTCGTCCGTCATCAACTCAACGAACGGCTCAAGCGACGCAGCTTCGCTGAGCACCGAAGTGCGCAGGTTAATTCGCTGATCGGCCCCTTCAATTCGAGAGAAGACGAAACTCAAGCAAGATCTGCAGAAGTAGTGTGTCCGCCCGCTTGAGCCGAGACCGCCTTTGATCAGTTCGCCTGAGCAGGAAAAGCAGTCACTCGGGAACACTGTGGTCAGTGAATACGCGCTTGCGCCGAGTTTCTGACAGTCGCGACAATGGCACGCAAAAGTCAGAAGCGGTGATGCAGTCAAAGTGACCTGCACAGCGCCGCAGAGGCAGGCACCCTTCAAGGGAGGCTCGGGAAGTACCATCGGAAGTCTTTCATTTTTGATGATTGCAGCAGGACAGCAGACATCTGTGGCCGTGAGCCAGATGGCGGACTTGTTCGCATCGCTGCCTTTGGGATATGCCGGTTTGAATGTCGGATGCCGGCATGTTCCCTGCCATTGGCAGGTATGGTGGAGCATCTAACTAAAAATGTGCGGTGTCAAATCACGCATCCACCGACCAGGTTGGGCCGCAGGATCAAGTCTGAGCTTCTGCAGCGTGTGTGGACAACACCGAGCAGGTGGGGGCATATTGGTGACGTATCTTCATGCTGACCAAGGTAGGGGTGTGACACGAGTATTGCTGGCCGATCAGGACCGCGACGGAGAAGCTTCTGAGCATGCATCATCAGGATGACGGCTGAGGCGGCAGCATGAATACCTTCGACTACATTATTGTGGGCGCAGGATCGGCAGGTTGCGTGCTCGCAAGCAAGCTTGGCGCGGACGGACGTAAGACCATCCTCATTGTGGAAGCCGGGCCGATGGACCATGACCTGATGATCCATGTACCCGCCGGAGTGTACCGGACCTGGCACGAGCCCAAACTCAACTGGAATTACCACACCGAGCCTGAACCGGCGCTCGACAACCGCACTGTCTTCATGCCGCGGGGCAAGGTCGTTGGCGGTTCATCATCGATCAATTCCATGGTCTACATGCGCGGCCATCCGCTGGATTACGACCGCTGGGCCGACGAATGTGGGTTGACCCAATGGAGCTACGAGCACTGCCTGCCCTATTTCAAGGCCGGCGAAACATCGGATCGCGGCGGTGACGACTGGCGCGGCGATAGCGGTCCACTGGGTGTGTCGAAGGGCGTTTATGAAAACCCTCTGTATGATGCATTCATAGCGGCAGGCGAACAGGCCGGGCAGGGGCGCTCCGATGATCTGAACGGCTACAATCCGGAAGGGGTGGCCCGCCTGGACGCGACCCGGAAAGACGGCCGCAGATGCAGTGCTGCCGTGGCGCATTTGAGACCCGCCCTGAAGCGGGGCAACGTGACGTTGCTGGTGCGCGCCATGGTCAAGCGTGTGCTGTTCACCGGCAACCGGGCGTACGGTGTTGCACTCGATCACAAGGGGGCGGAACGTATTGTTCATGCCGGCCGCCAGGTGATCCTGGCCGGCGGCGCCATCAATTCACCGCAGCTGCTGATGCTGTCCGGTGTCGGGCCGGCCGATCATCTCAACGAAAACGGCATCAGGCCGCTGGTTGACCTGCCGGGTGTCGGCCAGAACCTGCAGGACCATGCCAGCGTCATACTGCAGTATGAGTGCATGAAGAGTTTTCCAATTCACAAGGTGGATGCGCCGTGGCGCAAGGCCGCGGCGGGGCTACAGTGGGTATTTACCCGTTCCGGCATTGCGGCGTCGAACATTTGGGAGGCAGGCGGTCTGATCCGGGGCAACGATCGAGTGGCGTATCCCAACCTGCAGTATCATTTCGGGCCGGTGGGTTTTGAATACGATGATGGCAACATCAAGCTGCAGCAGGCATTTGCCATCCATGTTGACCAGCTGCGTCCGCGCAGCCGGGGCTCGATTTCCCTGAAGTCCGGCAACCCGTACGACAAGCCGGCCATGCACTTCGAGTATCTGGCAGAACCGGGTGACCTGGATGATCTCGTCGAAGGGGTGCACAAGACCCGGGAACTGGTGGCGCAAGACGCCTTCGACGGCCTGCGCGGTGTCGAGTTGGTGCCAGGGACCCATGTCAACAGTGAAGCGGAAATCCGCGACTGGGTGAGATCAGCCGTAACCACCGATTTTCATCCATGCGGGACCTGCCGCATGGGCCACGGACCTGATAGCGTTGTCGACGACCAGATGCGGGTTCACGGTGTCGAAGGCTTGAGCGTCGTCGATGCTTCGGTCATGCCGCAGATCATGAGCGCCAACCTGAATGCGCCGGTACAGATGATGGCAGCCCGGGCGGCCGACTATATGACCGGATCGCCGCAACTGGCGCCCACCAAGGTCGCGTTTGCGTTCCAACACTGATGCAGAACAGCGAGGGGCCGGCTCCGGTCTGCGTACAGTCAATGAAACTCCGTCAGATTACGGATTTAATGTTTCAAAGTGTCTGCAACTCTGTGTTTAATTGTCCGATCGAATCTGATGGCAGAGATCCTTTTCTATTGGATCCCATAAACTCTGGCATTTGACCGGACTGGACCTGGATGATGATTGCAGACCATGGACAGGGCCCTGCAGGCCAGCGCCCCGTAGTGTTGCGGCTGCTGTCTGTCCTGACAGCCGGCGTGATCTGCGGCTTGCTTGCCGTGATGTTTTCGATCTCCGCCGCTGCATTGCTGTTTTCCGGCGACCTGAGCAAGTACATCACGGTAGGTATCGGGGTGTGCCTGATTGGCACAATCTTTCTGAATTGCGGCATTTCCGTTTTCAGTTCCTACCCCGGCATGGTCTCAGTTGCCCAAGAGGTGACAGTGGTTACGCTTTCCGTGATTGCGATGTCGATCTATGCCGCCATGTCAGGGGTTCAAAGCGATGACGAGATCATTGCAACCATTGTGGTCATGGTCGGCCTTGCGACTGCGCTCACCGGGCTGTGTCTGCTGGCAATGGGCGTTTTTCGACTGGGGCGACTGATCAGGTTCATCCCATACCCTGTGATGGGTGGGTTTCTCGCCGGAATGGGCTGGCTGATCGTGACCGGGGCATTGAGTGTGATCCTCGGTCAGACGCTGGCCCTGGAAAATGCACATGTCCTTTTACATCCACACAATATTGCGAAATGGCTGCCCGCGCTTGTTTTCGCCGTTGCAATCGGTGTCATGGCACGGCGCACCGGCAGTTCATTCGTGCTGCCGGTGGCGGTCATCGTCGCCTTTTGTCTGTTTTACCTATCCGTGTGGGGGCTGGACCTGTCGCTGGTGCAGCTTCGTGGCGAAGGTTGGATGTTTCTTCCGTTGTCACAGCACGGCATTTGGTTGCCGTCGGACAGCAACCTGCTTGCCGGTGTCCATTGGGGGGCCATCTGGCCGGAGGCGCCGAAGGCAACCGCGCTGATTGCCATCACGGCGACGTCAGTGCTGTTTGCCTCCAGCGGGATCGAACTATCGGTGCGTCGCGATCTTGATCTGGACCGGGAGCTTCGCGCGGCGGGCATTGCCAATCTGCTGGCAGGCGCCGGTGGCGGCGCAGCCGGGTTTCAAGGCCTGGGGCTGACGTTGCTCGGTCACCAGTTGGGCGCACCGTACCGCATGGTCGGCATCATCGTGGCCATGGTGTGCACGTCGATGCTGTTGTTCGGCGGTGCGCTTCTGGCCTACATGCCGATCCCCATATTCGGCGGGCTGCTGCTGTGGATTGGCATCTCGCTGTTGTACGAATGGATGGTCGAAGCGTATTCCCGGATGCCGCGCCGCGAGTACCTGATCATCCTGCTGATGGTTGCGGTGATTGCCTCGGTCGGGCCTCTGGTCGGGGTATCAGCCGGATTGTTCCTTGCGGTGGTGCTGTTCGCGCTTGAATACAGCCGAGTGGAAATCGTCAAGTACGCAGTGACCGGCGAAGACTTCCAAAGCAGTATTGAACATAACGCTGACGACCGGCATTTTCTGAACCTGAAAGGTAGACAGCTGCTTGTGTTGCGCTTGCAGGGGTTCGTGTTTTTCGGGACCGTGCACAAGTTGCAGAAGCTTGTCACCGCACGACTGCAGAACAATGACGAGCCGGAGCTCCGATTCCTGCTGTTGGATTGCCAGGATGTAACGGGGCTGGATTCATCCGCAGCCCGAGGGTTCATGAAAATTGGCCGGCTTGTTCAGCGCGCCAACGGGCTGGTCGTGGTCGCAAACCTCCGAGCTTCAGTGAGGGACCAGCTTGCCGCAACGAAAACTCTGGCCTCCGGTTCCGCCATACGCATACTGGATGACCTGGACAGGTCAGTCGAGTGGTGCGAAGAACAGTTGCTGCAGAGCTGGGCGGACAGGCCGAAACCGCCGGAGACGGTCGGCATTGCCGACCAGTTGACACGCATTTTTGGCGAAGTCGGATCGTCCCGGGTCATGCTGCGGTATCTGGAGAAGATGGACCTTCATCCTGACGCCGTGCTGATTCAACAGGGCGAGACATCCAGAGACATATTTTTCATTGAGGACGGACGGGTGAGCGTGCTGCTTGAAACACCGGAGGCTGCGCCGGTTCGGGTGAGAACACTGCTCGCCGGCACGATGGTTGGAGAGATTTCGTTTTGTCTCGGCCAACAAAGGAGCGCATCGGTCGTGACCGAAACGGACACAACCGTATGGAGGTTGAGCAACAAGGCACTTGAAAGAATGACAGCTGAGGCACCTGAGATTGCGGCATCGTTCAACAGTTACCTGGTTCGAACACTGGCCGAACGCCTGACGCAAACGACGCGCCTTGTCAGGCTGCTCACCAATTGAGTGGACAATGCAAGGGCCGAGTTGCAGCACAGTCAGCGCAGGTTTGGCCGAGCATCGGTCGACGGCCGCCGCGGTCAGGAAAAACTGACAATGGTCCTGCGAAAGCGCAGCAGGGCGACGGCAAAGAAGACACTACCGATCGCGGCCATGGTAAGCATTTGCGGCCAGACAATGTCTAGCCAGGCGCCGCGGTACAACACCGCCTGCGAAAAACTGACATAGTGGGTGGAAGGTGACGCCTGCATGATGGTCTGCAGCCAGGCCGGCATGCTTTCCATCGGCGTGGTGCCGCCGGACAGCAGCTCCATGACCACAAACACGGGAATCGCCAGCAGGCCGAACTGCGGCATGGAGCGCGCCATGGTTGCCAGCAGGATGCCCAACGAGGTGATCGAGAACAGGTATATCACGGCGCCGGCAATGAACAGTGCCTTGGACCCGGCAATGGGGACCTGCAGCAGGCCCTGAACGACAAAGGTGAGCGACAGTCCGGCAGCGACAACGATGATGAACCCGTTGGCCCAAACTTTCGCGATCATGATCTGAGCCGACGTTACCGGCATGACAAGAAGGTGTTCGATGGTGCCGTGCTCGCGCTCGCGAATGAGGGCCGCCCCAGTCAGGATCATGGCCAGCACAGTGACATTGTTGACGATCTGCATCACTGCCATGAACCAGGTTGAATTGAGATTGGGGTTGAAGCTGGCTCGCACCACGACATCGAGCGGGAGTCGTGTCGCGGACCCTCTTGCGTCCAGGAAGTCGAGCGTTTCGCTGGTGATGATGGTCTGTATGTATGATGCGCCGGTGCCGGCAACTGACATGGCGGTGGCATCAATGTTGACCTGGATTTCAGGCTTGCGATTTGACAGCAGGTCAGCCTCGAACCCGGGTGGAATATCGACGACGAATATGAACTTGCCGGTGTCCATGGAGCGGTCGATTTCCGAGCCTGAAATCTCCACAGCCGGTTTGAAGTAGGGGGGCAGAAACGCGTCCTGAATACGCCTGGACAGTTCCGAACGATCTTCGTCAACAATGGCAATGGAAGCGTTCGAAATTTCCATTTTGGCATTCTGCGCCACTTCATAGATGGCGAAGGTAAAGGTCCACACCAGCAGGATCGCCAACACCGGGTCAGCCAGCACACTGCGCAGCTCCTTGACGCCGAGACGAAATATGTTGGCCGCGCGCTGCAACATGGTCACACGTCCTGCTTGCGCAGAAAAAACGTCGCAATGAGGAAGAAAGACATACCGAAACCGGCCAGGAACAGGTGATTGGACCATAGGTCGGGAAAGCTCAGTCCCTTGGTGAAGCTGCCAACGCTGATTTGCTGAAAGTACGGTGCCGGGAACATGGCGCCCATGACCTTGGCGCCGCCGCCCAGTGTCGAGACCGGTGTCATGAAGCCGGAAAAGTTCATCGTGGGGATCATTGCCAGGATGGCCGTGGCGAAAATCGCAGCGATCTGGCTGTTCACAAACGAAGACACCAGCATGCCGAAGCCTGTAGTTGCCCAGACATAGAGCAATGCTCCGACCGCCAGTGCGGCAAAGGACCCTTTCAACGGCACCGCGAACACCAGCATGACCAGCACGCACAGGCTGATGAAGCTGGCATAGGCAATGGCGATGTAGGGCAACTGCTTGCCGAGCAGGAATTCCATCCTGGTGACTGGCGTGGAATACAGATTGGTGATCGACCCCATTTCCTTTTCCCGCACGATGCCGACCGCAGTCATCATGGCAGGTATCAGAATGCACAACAGCATGATGCAGCCCGGCGTTATCGCATAAGTGCTCTTGAATGCCTGGTTGTAACGGAACCGGGTCTCGATGGAGACGGGGCTGACACTGACCGGATGGCCGCTCTGGCGGGTGGCCATGTCTGCGATGTACTGCGCGGTCACGCCCTGGATGTAACCGCGCGCCGTTTCCGCGCGGAACGGCATCGCGCCATCCAGCCACACGCCGACTTCCGGCTGCTCGCCCTTGAGCAGGTCTTTGCCGAAACCCGATGGAACCTCGATGGCAAACTTCAGCTCACCGCTTTTCAGGCGGGTTTCAACACCGCCCGGTTCGGTTATGGGCGGGCGTTCAACAAAATACCGCGAACTGGAGAAATTCTCCAGAAGCTGGCGGCTCTCTTGGGACTTGTCCTGGTCATAGACCGCGTAGGGCAGTTCTTCCACATCGAACGAAATGCCATAGCCGAAGGTGACCATCAGGATGATGGGTCCGAGAAGGGCGAATGCGAGCCTGATC
>JBCCVY010000132.1:0-9311 GCA_039194725.1 Pseudomonadota bacterium | reverse complement strand
GAGCAAATCATGATGACCTCCCGCCACACCAGCCACGCCAATGCGGCCCTGAGTACTTTGATCGTTTTGCAGTTGACCATGCTCGCTGCACTGTTTGCACAGTCCGCCCCGCATCCACCCGCGACAATTTCGCTGTTTGCTATCGCGCCGTTTCTGGCCGCCGCCCTGTCGGCTGCCACCGCAGCCCTTGTTGTCGGGCCGCTGGACAGCGCCGCAGGCCGTGTCCTGTCAGTTCTGGCAGCCCTGATGGCCCTGCTGTCCTACGGACCGCAAAAATACCTGGATGCGCAGTTTGCCCTGATTTGGCCCGCCGTGATCGCCGGTCAGGTTGCTGCCGTCGCCGTCATCTGGCTTGCCTTCACCGCAACATCCAGGCGTTCAAACACATGACCAGACCGGTGCCCTACCCCACGCTCATCGCCAGAATGCGGCTGAGGTGGGTGTAGGGCCGGCCGGTTTCCTCGTGCCATTGGTTGAAGGCCGCCTGGACCGCGGCCATGTCCTTTTTCGACGACGGTATCTTTGCCACGACGCCCTCGCGCATCAGGGCATTGGTTACATCTGCCGACAGGATGAAGCCGTCCTTGCCGATGAAGCGCAGCGCATACTGGCCGGTGTTGCCGCCGAGCCGTGATCCCTGCTTCTTCATCAGCTCCAGCAAACCGATCTGGTCGGACGCCGGCCAGGCGCCGAGAAACTGCGCTGCGGTGCCGTGTTCGCGCGCCAGCTCAACCAGCCAGATCGCGTTGTCGCGCACCGACATGATCTTGGCACCGTGCCGGACAATGCGGGTGTCCTTGAGCAGAGCTTCATATTCCTCGTCCGGCAGCATCGCCAGGAAGTTCGGATTGAAGCCGTGAAACGCCTCTTCGAACCCGGGCCATTTTTTCTCGATGACCTTCCAGTTGAACCCGGAATTGAAGATGCAGCGGGCAAAATTTGCCAGCCAGCGATCATCTCCCAGTGCAACAATCTCGGACTGCTTCGGAACCGTCGGCAGCAGAACCTGCATCGCCGCCTCGCCGCCCTTGTTGTTGGCGGCCAGTGTTTCAATTTCAGCAAAGTGACGCACTTTTCTACCCCTTCACAAACAGCTTGCGCGGCGTGGTGCACAGGCATTCCACACCGGTTTCGGTAATCAGGATCGGCTCGGTGATCTCCAGTCCGCCGTCGTCGAGCCACAAGGCCGGCATGAAATGAAAGATCATGCCCGGCTCAAGCACCGTCCTGTCACCGCGCCGGAACGACATGGTGCGCTCCCCCCAGTCCGGCGGATAGCTCAGGCCGATTGAGTATCCGGTGCGGGAATCCTTGGAAAACCCGTGCCGCTCCAGCGTATCGTAAAACGCAATGGCAATGTCTTCGCATGTGTTCCCGGGCCGCGCTTGTTCCAGCCCCTTGTCCACCGCCTCCAGCACGGCTTTTTCAGCATCCAGGTATTTCTGCGGCACCTGGCCGAGAAACAGTGTGCGCGACTGCGGGCAGTTGTACCGCCGGTAACAGCCGGCGATTTCGAAGAACGTGGCCTCCCCGGCCTTGAACGGCGCGTCGTTCCAGGTCAGGTGCGGCGCGGTTGCATCCATGCCGGACGGCAGCATCGGCACGATGGCCGGATAGTCGCCCCAGTGGCCATTGGCGCCCTCGATGGACATCTTGTACAGTTCAGCCACCAGCTTGTTCTTGGCCAGACCCGGCTCGGCCATGTCGACAATGGTTGCATGCATGCGCTCGACGATGCCGGCAGCACGGCGCATGAATTCGATCTCTTGCGGCGACTTGACAGCGCGCTGCCAGTTCACCAGCCCGTTGGCATCTGAGAAATCGGCGTCAGGCAGGTGCGTCTTCAGCGCGTCCCAAGCCGCGGCGGTGAACCAGTAATTGTCCATTTCCACCCCAATGCGCCTGTCTTGCCAGCCGCGTTCAGCTATAATGCCGGACAGGTGGTCCATCGGATGACGCTCTGTGGACTGCACGAAATGATCGGGATACCCGATGATGTTGTCGTGCTGCATGAAGGCCGTCCGGTAGGCGCCGTTGGCGTCCATGGAGCGCCCCCACCACACCGGCTCGCCCTCAAGGCCCAGCAACACCGCCTGATGCACATAGAACGACCAGCCGTCATACCCGGTCAGCCAGCCCATGTTGGACGGGTCCGACACAATCAGCAGATCGAGCCCGCGCCGGCTCATTTCGGCACGGGTCCTGGCAAGGCGAGCCTGGTACTCGTCGTGCGAAAAATGCAATACAGCTTCACTCATTCCGATAGCCCCTCGACGGCGCATGAATAGTCAGACAAGAATGCCGTCAGAAATCGTCCAAACGCAATGCACGTCGGACCGGAGTCAGGAATTTACATGAGCAGAATTTTCGACATCGTGGTGATTGGCGGTGGCATGGCCGGGTTCTCGGCAGCCGCGGAGCTTGCTGAAACCCACAAGGTCTGCGTGGTCGAACGCGAACCGCAAGCCGGTTACCACTCGACCGGCAGGTCGGCCGCCACCTTTGTGCCCAGCTATGGCCCGGCCGCGATCCAGGCGCTGGCCCGGGCAAGCGAGACGTTCTTCGATGCCGCGCCCAATGAATTTGCGGCCGCGCCGCTGCTGTCGCCACGCGGCGAAGTGATGATGGTAGGTCCCGGCGATGAAGCCCATATGGCGGAAGGCGAGGCACTTGGCTTGCGTCCCCTGCCGCTGGACGAACTCAGGGACAAGGTGCCGCTGATGAAGACAGATGCGCTAATCGCCGCCTTGAGCGACGACCATGCCCGCGACCTGGACGTTGACCTTTTGCTGCAGGGCTATGTCAAACTGTTCAGGGCGCGCGGCGGCACCGTGATGACGAAAACCGAGGTCACCGGTTTCACCCGCCACTATGGCGCCTGGCAGGTGCAGACATCCGACGGCGACCTGAGCAGCGGCATGGTTGTCAACGCGGCCGGTGCCTGGGCCACACCGGTTGCCGGGTTGGCACAGGCACAACCCATCGAGATCACGCCGAAGCGACGTTCGGCTGTGCTGCTTGACCTGCCGGCAAGTGCCGGCGTCGACCGATGGCCGTTGTGTTTCGGCGCCGGGGAAACGTTTTACTTCAAACCCATGGGCGGCAAGCTGATGCTGTCGCCGGCTGATGCCACACCGGTCGAGCCGCACGATGCCTGGGCTGACGACATGGCGCTGGCCGAGGCGGTCGAGAAGTTTCACAACGTGATTGACTTCGAAGTCACCCATATCGGCCACACCTGGGGCGGCCTGCGCAGCTTTGCAACGGACGGCAATCCGGTCGCAGGATTTGACGAACAGGTGGACAATTTCTTCTGGCTGGCCGGTCAGGGCGGTTACGGCATTCAGACCGCACCGGCCCTGTCCAGGCTCGCCGCCGCGTTGATCAGGGGTGAGCAAATTCCCGAAGATATCGCAGCTGAGGGGCTTGAAATAGCGACCATATCGCCTACAAGGTTCGCCCACTGAACAAAGGGAACCTGCTAATGAGAGATGGTGGCGTGAGTGTCGGGGAAGCACTGGTTGGACTGCTGGAGGCCTATGGTGTCACCGACGTGTTCGGCATTCCTGGCGTGCACAACGTCGAGATGTACCGGGCCCTGCCACGCTCCGGCATAACCCACGTCCTGACCCGCCATGAACAGGGGGCCGGCTTCATGGCAGACGGCTACGCCCGCGCCTCCGGCAAGCCCGGTGTGTGCTTCACGATTACCGGGCCCGGCCTCACCAATATCATGACGCCGATGGGCCAGGCCTACTCGGACTCTGTCCCCATGCTGGTGATTTCATCGACGCTCGACGTGAAGAACTGGGGACAGGGCCGCGGCAGGCTGCATGAAATGCGCTCGCAGCTCAACGCGGCTGCCACGGTTTCGCAGATCGCATCGACCTGCTACTCGGCCAGGGACGTGCAGGATCGCATTGCCGAGGCGTTCGCGCTGTTCGCCTCCGCCAGGCCGCGCCCGGTGTATCTGGAAATCCCGCTCGACGTGCTCAGGAGGCCCGCCGGCGATGGCTGGCAAGCGCGCGCACTGGCATCGAAACCACAAGCAACGGCCGAGCAGATCGAAAGTGCTGTCGCCAGGCTGTCGGCTGCGAAAAGGCCGGTCATCATTCTGGGCGGCGGCGCCCGTCATGCCGGCAGCGCTGCTGCCAGAGTGGCTGAAAAAACCGGCGCCATCGTCTTCACCACAATTGCCGCGAAGGGCACCATGGCGGATGATCATCCGTTGCTGGCCGGATCGGTTCTGCCCAACCCGCTGGCGACGAAAACCATCATGGCGGCCGATGCCATTCTGGCGGTCGGCACGGAGTTGTCGGAAACCGATCTCTGGTACCAGACATTCGATATCACCACCGGCCTGATCAGGGTCGACATCGACCCGGCCACCCTGGCCAGGCCCTATCCGGCAGACCTGCCGATCACCGCAGATGCGGACGCTGTCCTGTCCGCCATCTCTTCGGGCCTTCCGGACACCGACAAGACCGCCGGCCGCGCCGAGGAAGTCAGGGAACTGCGGATTGCCTGCGCCGACAGCAGCGACGACCTGCGCGAAGCCATCACAGCGGTGTTGGATACGGTTCGCGCCGCCCTGCCGGCCGACACCATCGTCGCTTCCGACATGACGCAGATTGCCTATGCCGCCAATGAGGTGCTGAAATTCTCACAACCTGACTGCTACCTGCACCCGGCTGGCTTCGGCACATTGGGCTACGCGCTTCCGGCAGCCATTGGCGCACGCGTCGCATGTCCGGACCGGCCCGTAGTGGCCATGGCCGGCGATTACGGCGTGCAATACACCATAAACGAATTGGGCACCGCAGCAGAACTGGGCAAGCCGCTAGTTGTGCTGTTGTGGAACAATGACGCCCTCGGCCAGATCCGCGACGACATGGTTCACAAGGGCATTCAGCCCAACGCCGTCACCCTCGTCAATCCGGATTTCGCTGCTCTGGCCAAAGCCTATGACTGTGATGCGATCAGGCCACAGACCCTGGATGAACTGTCGGCGGCGATAAAGACCGGTCTGGCAGCTGAAGGGCCGGTGGTCATCGAAATCCGTCCTGCCATCGTAAAGGGCTGAAGCGCGTGACCGTCGCCCACAACTGCGCCGTCATCTTCGACGTGGATGGTCCGCTGCTGCATTTGCGCAAACCGGAAGAGGACGCGTTCTTCGCACCGCTGGAGCAGGTGTTCGGCATCACCGGGCTGTCGCGCGACTGGGACAGCTACAATGTCCGCAATGACCGCGACATCATTCACCAGGTGCTGAGCGAACACCTGGGCGACCGCTTCGAGCCGTCCCATTATGACGCCTTTGTCAAGGCCTACGATGCCGAACTGACGGACGGCTTTGCCACCGGCCGACTCGAAGTCAGCATCGTTCCCAAGGCCCACGACATCGTCGGCGCCCTGGCTGCAATGCCGGGATTGGCGCTTGGCATTGCCACGGCAAACCTGAGATGTGCAGCGGAAATCCGGCTTCGCCAGGCCGGGTTGTGGGATCGCCTGAGCGCCTATCCAGGCACTGCCGACAGAAGCGGCCACAAGCACGAAGTGCTGGCCCGCGTGATCTCCGACCTGGCATTGCCTGCCGATCGCATCGTCTATGTCGGCGACAACCTGAACGATCTGGAGGCCGGTCGCAGGAACGGCACCCACTTCATCGGCTTTCACGTACATCTGGACCGCCGAAGGCGCCTGACCGACAATGGTGCCGAGCATGTCACCGGCGACCACAACGAGACGCTTGCGCTGATCAGCAGGATGCTGAAACTCTCCGCATGACCGAAAGCCTGCAGCTGAACCAAGACTGCGCGGCAATGCTTCGCGGTGATCAGGGCCCGGCCCTGCAGTTCGCCATGCAGCTGGTAGAGCGCGCCGCCGGCGTAATGGGTGCGCGCGAATTAGTGCCGGTCGGTTTCGCCCACATAGACGCCTGCTTCTACTCTGGACGCGCGCATGTGGACTTCGCCCGTTTCATGCTAGAGGCCGGCGCCAGGTTTGAGATTCCGGCATGGACCAACAACGGCCTGGTCAGCCTCGCCAATGAGCGCATTCGCGACCCGAAGACCGAAATGGCCCGGGGCGCGAAGGAACTGATGCAGCTTTACGCCGAACTTGGTTGCCGCACCGTGTGGACCTGTGCCCCCTACCAGCTTCCCGGCGGACCCGGTTTCGGCGACCACATCGTGGTCGGTGAAAGCAATGCGGTCAGTTTCTACAATGCCGCCGTCGGCGCGCGCACCAACAAGTATGGCGACTATCTGGATGTTGCCTGCGGGCTGACCGGCTATGCACCGCTTTGCGGACTGCACACCGATGAAGGGCGCCGGGCGCAGGTATTGTTCGACACCTCCGCAGTTCCCGACGGCCTGAAACGGCAGGACATCTATTTCCACCTGCTCGGCACCGTGATGGGACAGCACGCCGGCAAGCAGGTGCCGGCCATCGATGCGCTGGACCCGGAGGTGGGCGATGACGCCCTTAAGGCAATATCTGCCGCCGCTGCCGCCGCTGGCGGCGTCGAGCACTGGCATGGTATCGGCCGCACCCCTGAAGCACCAGACCGGGACACGGCGTTTGCCGGGCTGGATCCAACACGAACCATTGCCGTCACCCTGGATACTCTCGCCGCCGCCCGCCACAGTCTGACCAGCGCCAGTGACGGCACCATCGAGATGGTCGCCCTGGGCACCCCGCATTTCTCGTTTACCGAATTTGCAGAGCTGGTGCCGTTGCTGCAGGGGCGCCGGATCAACCCGGCCACGAAACTGTACATCTCCACCAGCCGCCATGTCCGCGATCTTGCCGCGCAGAACGGCTGGGCTGATGCGCTTGAAAAAGCCGGGGCCGAGATCATCGTCGATACTTGCACCTACTTTTCACCGGCGGTGCGCGGCTGCACCGGCCGCGTCATGACCAATGCCGCCAAATGGGCCTGGTATGCGCCTGGAATGCTGGGCGTCGAGGTCTGTTTCGGCTCGCTCAGGGAGTGCGCGGAAAGCGCTGTCAAAGGCGAAGTCTGGCGTGATCAGGCGTTGTGGCGGGGGCTGGCATGATGGCTGAGCTGCAGGCAAGGGTGCTGTACCCCGGCGCCGCCGAAGGACCTGTCTTGTGGCTTGATGAGCCATTGAGTTTCTGGGGCGGATTCGACCCGGCCACAGGCATCATTGTCGACAACAATCACCCGCAATCCGGCGTTTGCATCACGGACACAATCCTGGTCCTGCCCGCCACCCGCGGCTCAGGCGGCACCCCTGGCGGCGTGGCCGAAGCCATTCGCCTCGGCACCGGGCCCAAGGCCATCATCATGGCCACAGCCGATGCCAATGTCATGATCGGCGCCGCCGTGGCTGAAAAACTGTACGGGCTGACGTGCCCGGTTCTAGAAATTTCTCAAAGCGCATTTACATCTCTGCAGCATGCTGAAAACATGTCGCTCACCCCTGACGGGCAGATGAGTTTCTGAAGCCTTGGGAGATCGGCACACGTTGAACAGCGGCCCGGGCCAGTGCATCGCTGTCTTGCGGTCCGGTGTCCCAGGAACACTTGGGATGATGACCAATGCCGAAATACAAAGCCGCTGCAATTTCGGGCATGCTTCTGCTGTGCACAACGTTGCCTGTAGCCGCCCAGAGCACATCGCAGGCCCTCAAAGAGCGCTGCATCGATATCACAGGCAAATGGTCATCCGGCAGTTACGAAGCCCTGTCTGTACAGGCAGCGGGCGCGGCACGGGTCCTCAAAAATCTCTCCATGGTACTGGAGGTCACGCAACAGCATGGCTGCCACTTCAGTGGCGTTAATCGCTGGTCAAACGGTGAGATCGGCGGTGAGGAACCCGTCCTCGGTGTGCTCAATCCGGTCGGCAATTGGATCACCATCATGGAGTACGAACAGCATCCCGAGCACGGCACGTCAGGCCGTATCTTTGGTCGCCTGACCGACAGCAACCATATCAACTGGGAGTATGCCGCCTACTCGTCCGACAGCGCGCGCGCCAATGTGTTCAGCACGATATTGTCCCGAGGTGACTTGCCACCTGTGCAGGAAAACTGCCCCGACCTGACCGGCACCTGGAAGTCGCAAGCCTACAACCTCGTCGAACTGGCCGGCGGCGAGGTCAACATCCGGCCAGGCCCGCAGGGGTCACTGACAATCGAACGGCAGAGCGCCTGTCACTTCGACGGATCGATACTGTGGCAGGACGGAGATGTGGCAGAAACCGAACGGGTGGCCGGTGTCCTGCACACCGACGGCAAGCTCATCACGGTACTCGGCGTTGGAGAACACGCCGACAAGGGCACCCGGGCGTACGTCCATGCCGAGATAGTCGGCCCCAGCCTGCTGCGCTGGGATTTCGTCGGCATTTCGGACGACAAGGCGAAAGGTCAGGCGTTCGCCACCAATTTCGCACGCGGGGGCGCTGCATCTGCTCACCAGACCTGTCCTGTTCTGATCGGCAAATGGTCGACCGGAAAATGGGACGGTCTCGAAGCCACGGAACGTGGCATGGTCGAGCGCGTATCCAGAGACTACAAGGAACTTCAGATAGAAGGGCAGTCAGGCTGCACCGTCTGGGGCAAGATGCATTATGGTCCGCGTCAGAACGAGGCCCAAGGTCACGCTGACCGGATCATCGGAACAGTCAGCGGCAAAGACGGTCTTCTGATCTCCAGAAGTGTCGCACCGCATCCTGAAGATGGTTACGAGGCAATCGCAGTGAGCCGGATACAATCGGAAAACCACATGACAACCGAGTACTCGGGCAAACTCACGACAGGTGGTGAAGTCTTCGTATACCTCGTCGACCTGAAGCGGAAACCATAAGGCTGCAACGCCTGTCTTGACTGTTTCGACGACGAAGTCTGGCGCAGCTTTGACCCGGCCACAGATGTCATCGGCGACAACCGTCTACAAATCAGCGCGCGCCCACATTGCCTGGGTCGGCCAGGATCTCATGCTTGATTGCATCGTCCGCTGACCGGGCAATTGCCGCCAGGGTCTCAACAATCAGAAATTCGTCTTCTTTTCGGATGAAACGCTGAACAACGGTTCGATTTCAGCGCGGATCGTCTTGTCCTTCCAAGGCACGAGACCATAGTCGCCACACCACTTGGCCTTGAACACGTCGGGCTCGCCTTCAACCTTGAATGAAAAGGCGAGGCATTTGCCGCTCTTTTTCACCTTGCCGCCGGTAAACACGCCGGGCACCTGCAACCTGATTCGGCAGTCCTTGCCCAGAAATGCGTTGGTCGACTCATTCTTGCCCCGGAAGCTGGCGGAAATCTTGTACCTGCCAGGCTTGG
>JBCCVY010000131.1:0-9321 GCA_039194725.1 Pseudomonadota bacterium | reverse complement strand
GGCGGTCGAAGCGCGCTGCGTCGCCCTGCTCGCCAGCGCCGCTGAACAACCGGGCGGCGGGATCTGAGCCGCCGCAACCGATCTTTCGCTCTCCCCCCCGGACGCCGTACCTTAACGATTCAGGGTTGCGGGGGAGACGCCGCGGCGCCTGCAGAACTCCTGGAACCCTTCAAGTGCCTTGACATTGTAGGAGAAGTTCGGCTCGACAAAGCGCGGATTGCCATTGCGGAAATCTCCGTCGGCAAAGGTTTCGGGATCCGGCAGCGTGTCGGCGAACATGCCGCGCCCCAGCGGCGAGAACGGCACGAATGCGACACCCAGCTCCTCGCAGGCCTGAATGACGCCCAGTTCCGGCCCGCGGGTCCACAGTGAATACTCGCTTTGCACCGCCGTGACCGGATGCACCGCTTGGGCGCGGCGCAGCGAATAGGGCGCGATCTCCGAAAAGCCGATACCGCCGATCTTGCCTTCCTCCTTGAAGCGCACCAGCGTCTCCATGACATCTTCGATGGGCCGGTCCGCCTCGCGGCGATGAATGTAGTACAAGGCCACGTGGTCGACGCCGAGATTGCGCAGCGACTTTTCCAGCGCCTCGCGCAGGTGCTCGGGCGAGTTGTTGAAACTGCGCACATTGGTGTCGGGATCGCGGTAGATTCCCGCCTTGGTGGCGATTGTGAACCGGTTCGGGTGTTCCTTGATGAACGAGCCGATGACCCGTTCCGACAGGCCGGCGCCGTAGACGTTGGCCGTGTCGAGAAAGTCGATGCCGAGGTCGAGCGCGGCGGCCAGCGTGTCGTGGCTTTCGGCTTCGGTGGTCGGCCCGTAGGCGCCGGCGAAACTCCAACAGCCGACGCCGATCGCCGAGACCTCCGGGCCACCCTTGCCCAGTTGGCGTTTGTGCATGAACTAATCCTTCTTCACGTCTGTGTGGGCATAGACTTTGAGCGCGTCTTCCATGGTGCGGCTGGTGTCGATGGTCTCTCGGGTTTCGGCGGCAAACGGGGTTTGCGCCAGCACCCGGAAGATGTCGGCAGCACCCTCATGGAACCTGGACGTCACACCAGCATCCGCAAAGGTGGCTGCGATTTCCTCCATTTCGCCGATCCAGCGCCCGGAATCTGCCGGCAGGCGCGGAATGCGGGCCCGCATCGCGTCCAGCGCCGGTTTCTGGCTGAAGGCGAACTCCGCTGTCAGTTCCTCGGTCAGTCCGAGCTTCTCCGCCGCCAGCATGACCGCGGTCTGCAGGGTCCAGGTCCCCTTGGTGAGAGCGGCATAGACCATCTTCATGGCAGACGCCCGCCCGACCTCGTCACCGAGGCTGATGACCTCAAACCCCTTGCCGTCAAGTGCCAGCATCGCGGACACGTCGCTGCCGGAGACATAAAACCGCGTGCCGCCGCCCTTGCCGGGCGCCAGGCCGATGATGCCGGCATCGATGAACGCTGCGCCTGCTTCTGCAATGGCATCCCCGGCTTCGCGGGCGGTTGCAGGCGAGATCGCATTGCAGTCCACATAGACCGGGGTCGTGCCGGCCTCACGCATGGCTGAGGCGATCTGCTTTGCCAGACCGACAGCGGCGGACGGCGGCAGGATGGACAGGATGACATCGGCACGGCTGACCAGTTCCACCAGTGTGCCGGTATCCTGCATGCCGGCCCGCTGTGCCAGCGAGCGGGTTGCTTCGCTGCGACCGGCCAGGCAGGTCAGCACCGTATGGCCTGCAGTGGTCAGCGCGGCGCCGACACCGTGGCCCATGTCACCGGGCATGAGGATTGCAATGACGGGCAGGCTCATCAGGCGTTTTCTCCGGCAGCAGGCTTGAAATCGGCAGCTTTCTGGTGCGCCCGGTAGAGTGCGTACAGGCCGCCGGCCACCATCACGACGCCGATGCCAGGACGGACGACACCCTCCATCATGAACATGGCGGGCGCCAGCGCCAGCACCATCAGCGGGGTGTAATACAGTGTCCACACTTTCTTGCCGCGATCGCGCTGATAAACACCGAAGCCCATGGAGAACAGGCTCAGGGTCAGGAAGAACACGGACCATGGATGGGTGATGAAGTTGGTCATGTCGGTGGACAGGGCGACGGCGCGGGCCAGCCAACGTTCGGCAATCGGACCAAGCACCACGCCCAGTATCATCGGGGCCAGCGGGAAGCCCAGATTGCGCATGGCATAACCGATCACGCCGAATATCAGCAGTGTCCACATGTCATTGACGATGTTGTTGAGGGCAAAGACGCCGATGCCGCAATAGGCCAGGATGATGCCGGCCAGCACGTACATCTTCACCTTGGTCACCAGCACGAACAGTCTCAGAGCGACCGATTGGAAAAACAGCACCAGGAAGTTGGCGAAGAAGAACGCAATGAAGATCGAGTAGGCGAGCACCGGCGCTTCGGAGATGAAGCTGGGGCTGGGCACCACATCGTGGATCAGGAGTGCGCCCAGCATGACAGCGGTGACGATGTCACCGGGAATGCCGAGCGCCATCATGGTGATCAGTGACCCGCCGGCGGTGGCATTGTTTGAAGCTTCCGGCGCGATGATGCCGTCTTCGGTCCCGGTGCCGAATTTCTCTGGCGCCGGCGAAGCTTTCTTGGCCTGGTCATAAGCCAGTATGTTGGAGATCGATGAGCCGGCTGCCGGCAGGATGCCGGTGAAGATGCCGATGATCGCGGAGCGCACCAGATTGACCCAGCGGGACAGGACGATCCTGGCGGCCTTCATGTGCTCGATGCGGATGTCGATGTCGCCGGCCTGGACCAGCGAGCGTCGCGCCTCTGCAGGATTTCGGATGTCTCCCATCAACTGGCTGAAGGCGAACAACCCGATCAGGACAGGCAGGAACGCAAACCCTTCCTGGAGATAGTCCGAGCCGAAATCGAACCGCGACACGCCGTTGATGTCCTCCTCGCCGACGGTGGCGACGAGCAGGCCAAGCGCGCCTGAAATCAGACCCTTGATCAGATTCTTGCCGGCTAGGCTGGCGGTTATTGTTAGGGCGAAGAACACCAGGGCAAAGTAATCCCACGGCTGGAACTCAAGCCCGATGCGGGCGAGTTGCGGTGCAATGGCAATCAAGCAGATGGCGGAGATGATGCCACCAAAGAACGACGACCAAACGCCGAGGCCAAGCGCCAGGCCGGGACGGCCATTGCGGGCCATGGGAAAACCGTCGAACGTGGTCGCAACCGAAGACGGTGTGCCGGGAATGCCGATAAGGATACCGGACATCAGTCCGCCGGACAGCCCACCGACGAACACGCCGATCATGGTGGCAATGCCCTGGGAAGCGGTCATTGAGAAAGTGAACGGCAGCGTCAGCACCACCGCCATGGCGATGGTGAAGCCCGGAATGGCACCTGACAGCAGGCCGGCAATGGCCCCGGCGCTCATCAGCAGCAATGTGTGAACCGTGGCAATTTCTGCGAATGCCGCGAAGATGTGTTCCATGTCAGCTCGCCCCCTGGCTCTACCGGATCGAGAAGATTTCGCCCTCAGGCAAAATCACCCGCAGGCCGAAGGTGAACAGGGTCCACATGAAGCCCATGGAGACGGTGGCATAGATCGCATGGCGGACCAGGTCGCGCGGCGCCCAGCCGCCCAGCACGGTGAGCAGGGCGAAGACCAGCAGGATGCCGCCGACCAGCGCGCCGGCCCAGGGCAGAGTGACGAGAAACACGAAATAGATTGCGAAACAGATGATTGGATTGCGGAAATACTCAAAAAACCCGCTTAAGCCAGGTTTCCGGCCATCAGACTCAGCGCTGCCAGAACCCGGATAGCTCAGTGACTGGACAAAATAAATGGCACTGAACAGGGTCAGCACCGCGACGATGATCTGCGGCCATGTGGACGGTTTCAGCGTGCCGTAGCCCGGCTGCCTGATGTGCAGGGATGACCATGCCAGAAGTCCGCAGAACAACAGCAGCAGGATTGCGATTACGGTGTCTCGGTTGAGGGTGCGCATGGATGCCCGTACCAGCCTGGTGGGTGAAGTCAACAAATACAGGAACGACCGGACACCTATTCGATGTCCGGTCTTTTCAGTTTATGCGGGAGGTTATTTCTTGAACATGCCGACCTTGATGGCGACCTTTTCATGGGCCTCGTACTCGGCCTTGAACCACTCAGCGTACTCTTCGGCATTGCGGTACTTGATCTGGGTGCCCTTGGCTTCAAGCGAGGCCTTGAAGTCAGGGTTTTCAGCCGCCTGCTTGATGACACCGGCCCAGTAGTCGATGACCTCTTTCGGTGTGCCTTTCGGTGCGACGATGCCGCGGTCAAGCGAGTAGGTCATGTCGACACCGAGTTCCTTCAGCGTCGGCAGGTCCGGCAGCAGGGGCGAGCGTTCGTCGGACGCGATCGCCATGGCCTTGAGGTCGCCGGTGGCCAGGTGTTTCTTTGCCGTCGGGATGTTGATGGTGCCAAGCTTGATGGTATCGGCCAGCAGAGCCGTGACGCGCTCCTTAGTACCGTCGAACGGAATATACTTGAACTTGGCGCCGGTGAGGTCTTCGAACAGCAGCCACATGAACTGGCTGGTGGAGCCGAACGTTGCGCCGAGTTCGATGCTTTCCGGCGCTGCTTTTGCGGCAGCAACAAGTTCCTCCACCGAGTTGAACGGCACGCTGCCGGCGGCACCCATGATTTCAGGTGTCGAGGTGACCTGTGCCACCATGTCGAAACCGTCCCAGGTGAAGTCGACGCGACCGTTCAGATAGCCGACGATGGCGCTCTGGTGAATGGCGAACAGCGTACAGCCGTCAGGCTTGGCCTTGCGGGCTTCCTTGGCGCCCTTGTTGCCGCCCTGACCAGGCACGGTGACGACCTGCAGCTTCACCGGCACGTCCATTTCCTGAACGGTCTTTTCCATCTGCGAAAAGATGATGTGTGTGCCGCCGCCGGCCTTCCACGGTACGATCAGCTTGGCGGTGGTGCAGCCCATATCAAGTGCCTGCGCCGGGGCAGACATTCCAATGGCGGCGGCCGCAATGGCAATGCCGCCCAGAAGTGATTTGGCGAAACGCATGTACTTCTCCCTGTAAGGTACGATTGAAATATTGTTCTCGCGGCATTTGCCCCGAGGGAACGAAAAAGACTAAGGGTATCACCGGTCGAGTCAATCGCGCGGGACGTCATTCGGTCCCGCAGGGCGGGAGAGCCATATGCAAAACAACCTGACATCGGCGCCGAAGCTGCGTCTCGGCATTGCCGGTCTCGGAACCATCGGGCTGGCGGTGGCCAGACGCGTGGATGCAGGAGAGGCAGGTGACATGGTGGTATCCGCCGTGTCTGCACGCAATGCACAAAGGGCCGCTGACAATGTCTCGACCTTTTCACATGTGCCGGACGTCGTGCCGATTGCCGAGATCGGCGCCCATTGCGACGTGGTGCTGGAATGTGCGCCCAGGACGGTTTTCGATGAACTCGCGGCATCTGCCATTTCCAATGGCTGCATCTTCATTCCGCTGTCGGTCGGCGCTTTGCTGGATCGGCCGGACCTGGTTGAGCAGGCACGCACCACCGGTGCGAAAATCCTGGTGCCGACTGGCGCTCTGATCGGGCTTGACGCCGTCAAGGCGATTGCCCAGGGCACTGTCGCCAGTGTTACGATGGTGACGCGCAAGCCGCCGCGCGGGCTGAAAGGCGCGCCGCACATAGCGGCAACCGGTGTGGATCTGGACAGTGTCAGTGAACCGCTGAAAGTGTTTTCAGGCACCGCGCGCGAAGCAGCCAAGGGCTTTCCCGCCAATGTCAACGTGGCTGCCGCTCTCGGCCTTGCCGGCATCGGACCGGACCGCACCATGGTGGAAATCTGGGCCGATCCGACCGTTGCCCACAACACCCATTCGATTACCGCAAAGTCGGATTCATCCGACTTCACCATGACCATTCAGAACATTCCCACCGAAGAGAACCCACCCACCGGAAAAATCACCGCGCTGAGTGCCCTTGCAACCCTGCAGCGGTTGACATCGCCACTGGTGGTCGGCACCTGAAGACGGCAGCCAACCCCCATGTCCGGAAAGGGACGTGACACATGAGAGATCTCGAACAACCCGGCCGTTCGCCGGTCCTGTCCACCCATGGCATGGCGGCGACCTCGCATCCGCTGTCGACACAGGTTGCGGTGCGGGTGTTGCAGGATGGCGGCAATGCACTCGATGCCGCAGTTGCGGCGTGCGCTGTCCAGTGTGTGGTCGAACCGGAATCGACAGGCATTGGCGGTGACTGCTTCTGCCTGTATGCACCGAAAGGCAAGACCGACATCGTCGCCTATAACGGGTCCGGACGGGCGCCGGCGGCAGCCACCGCGCAGTGGTATGCCGACAACGGCATTGCCGAGATCGAACAGCAGAGCCCGCATTCAGTCACCGTGCCCGGCGCCATCGATGCCTGGGACACATTGGTGCGCGATCATGGCAGCAGGCCGCTGGCCGAACTGCTGGCGCCGGCCATCGACTTTGCCCGCAACGGCTATCCGATTTCTGCACGGGTGAGCGTGGACTTCGCCAGCCAGCACGACCATCTGCGCCATGATGAGAACGCGGCAAAGGTTTTCCTGCGTGAAGACGGCGAACCCTTCGCGCACGGCCAGTTGCACAGGCAGCCGGCCCTGGCGGATACGCTGCAGCTTATCGGCGAGACCGGGCGGGACGGTTTTTATACCGGGTCTGTGGCGCAAGACATTGTCGGCCACCTGCAGTCCAAGGGCGGGCTGCACACGCTGGACGACTTTGCCGGCATGAAAGGCGAGTACGTCACGCCGATCAGCACCGAATTTCGCGGGCATACGATTTACCAGTGCCCGCCCAACGGACAGGGCGTGATTGCGCTGATGCTGCTCAACGTGATGAGCGGCATCGAGGCAGGCGAGGGCGGCCCGATCACATTGGAGCGGGTGAATCGCGAGATCGAGGCAGGCAGGCTTTGCTACCGGGACCGCAATCTGTACCTGGCAGATCCGGGCCAGTCGGATGTACCGGTCGAATGGTTCCTGTCAGACGAACACGCCGCCGGAACCCGCGCCGCCATCAACGACGAGCAGGCGCTGGATCCGCTGCCGGTGTTTTCGGCTCCGCGGCACAAATCCACCGTCTACATTTCAGTTGTCGACAAGGATCGCAATGCGTGCAGCTTCATCAACACCCTGTTCCACAATTTCGGATCAGGACTGCTGGCGCCGAAGTCAGGCGTCATGCTGCACAATCGCGGTCAGGGGTTCGTGCTCGACCCGGACCACCCGAACTGCATCGCGCCGGGCAAACGGCCGCTGCACACGATCATCCCCGGCATGGTGGCCAGGGGAGACCGGGTGGTGATGCCCTATGGCGTCATGGGCGGTGAATACCAGGCCTTCGGCCACATGCAGTTTCTCACCCGTCTGTGTGACTATGGCCTTGATGTGCAGGAAGCCCAGGACGCGCCGCGGTTCTTCCCGGATCCGTTCACCGGCGAGGTTGAAGTTGAAGGCACCATCCCGGCGGATGTCCTCGCCGGTCTGGAGGCCAAGGGGCACCGGCTGGTCCGGCCGGCAAAGCCGATCGGCGGATCGCAGGCGATCTGGATCGACTGGGACGAAGGTGTGCTTACGGGCGGCTCCGACCCGCGCAAGGACGGCTGCGCCATAGGGTACTAGCGAACCGGGACATTATCCTTCAATGAAGTCCAGCCCGCGCAAGCGTTCGGCAATCTGCCGCCTGGTCATCTCAGTTCCGACCTCGTCATAGATCTCTTTGAGGACGCTGCTCAGATCGAAATAGTTGGAGTGGCGATTATGTCTGGATCGATGTTTCAAGCGAAACCAGTCGCAAAAGACCGACTTGATCAGCAGTGACTCTCTCGGAAAGTCATCGGCTTCTGCGGGCAGATAATGCTCGCTTTCCGGTCGTTTCAGATATGCTTCATTCCACAGAGACAGATAGTAGAAGTGATTCAAAACGGTCGGTCTGCTCACCACGGCTTCAACAAAGTCCACAGCCGCATCCAGTTTGATCTTGCCAAAGAACTCTGACTTTGGAACCGTTTCGGTTCGATTGGTTTCAGCGCAACTGGCGAGGCGCCGATATTCCTGATACCAGTCTTCATTTGTATGGTCGTATGCGGGTGGAGGCTGTTGAAAATCCACGTAGTGTTCTCCGGTTTGGTGTGCTGAGCCTGGCCATCCACCTTTCAATCATATTGCGCAGCACATGACACGATTTCGGCCTGCCTTAGATCCATATCCTGCCAACCGACGTCCGCCAATTCATACAGATTGTTTTCGTCAATGCAGATAATTGAGGCTTCGATTGTTTCAGTACGCTCGGCGATCATGCGCTTTGAGCCGGCCGATGCCGGACCCGCCTTTGTGCTGTTTCCCATGATCCATGTGGCCGATCCGAAATTTTATCAGGAGGTTTCGCAGGCTCTGGAGCAATGTGATCTGATCCTGTGCGAAGGGGTGAAGTCTCCGACCGCGTCCCTCATCACAAGTTCTTACCGCCATTTTGCCGGCAGTCCCAGGCTGGGACTGGTCGCGCAACGGGAGATGGACATTTCGAAGGTCCGCGACCGGATGCTTCACGCGGATGTCTCCGGTGAGGCCTTTGAGAAGAAGTGGTCCCAGATGGAGACCTGGTGGCGGTTTGCAATCCCGCTGTTTGCGCCGTTGTATGGTCTCTACGTTCGCCATTTTGGCACGCGGGAGTTCATTGCAAAAGGAATGACTATGGAGCTGAGGCTGGCCAGTCGGGAGATCTTTGAAGACGACGACATGATCGAGTTCGAAGAAGTGGTTCTTCACTGGCGTGACCGGCATCTGCTCTCGGTGCTCGAACGCGAAAGAACCAAGAGCGAAAACAAGGACGCGGTCATCGGCGTGCTGTTCGGTGCCAGCCATATGCGGGCGGTGATCAGTCACCTGATGCGAAAGTGCGGGTATCGACAGGTCTCCGCACACTGGGCCACGGTGTTCAACTTGTGAACCTGCTCATCGTAGCGCGGCTCCTCGACTTGGCTGGATCACGGCTTCAGATTTGGCGGTTTGCCGAACCTCATCCAGACGGCCCCAATCCGCAGAAATCCGAAAAACTGGTGGCTGTGATTGAACAGGCTTTAGCCGGGTTCAAGCAATAGTGGTCGCGAGTTGCATCGGCACGCCTCCGGCCAGGGTCGTGCACTGGCGATCCCGCAAGTAATCCACCGCAAGATACAACGGGGATTGTAGGCGCAGGTTTGCCATAGTATCCTTACGTTGTGGCAACCAATCAGGAGGGCAGCATGTATACCCGTTCACCGGAACCCAAACCACCACCACCACCGACACCTTGGG
>JBCCVY010000130.1:0-9456 GCA_039194725.1 Pseudomonadota bacterium | reverse complement strand
CTGTCCCCACATGCTGCCGGAGGCATCGAGCACCAGCACAGCGCGCTCTGCGGCATCCTCCGCGACGGCCAGCTTCGCCGGTGCGGACAGGGTCAAGGCTGTTGCCAGGACCGCCAACATCAATTTCTTCATAGGTCTTCTCCCGCCACTGCCATCCCTGAAACGTGACGTCTTTCAGATTGCTCTGCCCGGGACTTCAATCAGCGTTGAAAGGCTGACGACAGGTTTCATTGCAGCGCGGCGCTGGGACATAAAAAGGGCGGGAACTTGCCGGGCTTATGGCGATTGTCGGCTGCAAATGTGAATTCGCTGGCCGGAGTTCGTTGGGTACGGGCCCTGGGTCAGGCAAACCGTCTGGCTCCGGCTACGCATACCGCGACCAGGGCGGTTGCGGCGATCATGGTCCAGGCGACGGGTTCGTGCAGCAGCAGTCCGGCGAGCATCAGTCCGAAGAAAGGTTGCAGCAACTGCAATTGTCCGACACGGGCGATACCGCCAAGGGCCAGGCCGCGATACCAGAACACGAAGCCGACGAGCATGGAGAAGACAGAAACATAACCTAGGCTGATCCATGCAGGCAGGCCGATGCCTGTCAGCGTGTCGGGCCAGACCGCGAGCGCGATTGCTGTCATGACCGGAAGTGATAGCAGCAGCGCCCAGGAGATGACCTGCCAACCGCCGAGCCTGCGGGACAAGGTGGCACCTTCAGCGTAACCCAGGCCGCACAGCAGGATTGCGGCGACCATCAGCAGATCGCCGGTCAGTGACGCGCTGACATCCTGTGTCAGAGCAAAACCGGCGACCAGTGCGCTGCCGGTGACGGAGAACAGCCAGAACGCCGGGCGAGGGCGCTCGCCACCGCGTATGACGCCAAACATGGCCGTGACTAGCGGCAGCAGGCCGATGAAGACGATCGAGTGAGCCGAAGTGATGTGCTGCAGGGCGAGCGCCGTCATGAGCGGAAAGCCGACGACGACACCAAGTGCCACGATCAGCAGGGGGCCCAGGTCTTTGCGGTGCGGCATTGACTGGCGCAGCAGGACCAGCAGGCCGGCGCCCAGCAGGGCGGCGACGACGGCCCGGACGGAGGTCAGGAACAACGGTGAAAAGTCACCGACCGCGACCCGGGTGGCCGGCAGGGAGGCGCTGAAGATCATCACGCCGAGCAGTCCGCTGCCCCATCCCGCTGTACTGGTCTGCATCACTCGCTCCCTGTTCAAGACGAAGCAGGATTAACGGAAGTGGACTAGAGCCGACAGATACGAAACAATACAATTTGATCAAACTGTAATGATACAGTAGCCATACAGTTTTGCGAGTTTTTGCAGATGAGAGACACGCTGAAGACCCGTACCGGCATGGTCATGCAGGCGATCCGCGAAAGGATGGCGAGCCGGATGCTGCAACCCGGGGAAAGACTGCCGTCGATCCGCCGGTTCGCGGCAACCATGGACGTGTCTCCGTCCACGGTCGTGGAAGCATATGACCGGCTTGCCGCCCAAGGCATCATCCGCTCCAGGCCCGGGGCCGGCTTCTTTGTTTCGGGGGCGCCGACGCCAGTGGGCCTGGCCGACGCCGGACCGCCGCTTGACCAGGAGATCGATCCGTTCTGGGTGTCGCGGCAGTCGCTCGACGCTCATAGCGACATGCTCATGCCCGGATGCGGCTGGCTGCCCTCGGACTGGATGCCTGGCGACGCCATGCGGCGCGCGCTGCGCCGCCTTGCCAGGGCTGACGAATGTGTCCTGACGGAGTATGGCAGCACCCGTGGCTCGGCCAACCTGCGCCACCTGCTTGCCCGGCAGTTCGCCTCGGAAGGCATTGGTGCAAGTCCAGACCAGACACTGCTGACAGGATCCGGCACCCAGGCCATCGATCTGATCTGCCGATTCCTGCTGCGGCCCGATGATGCGGTGCTGGTTGACGATCCCTGCTACTTCAATTTTCAGGCGCTGCTGCGAGCCCACCAGGTCAAGGTGACCAGCGTGCCCTACACGGCGAACGGGCCGGATCTCGATCAGTTCTCAAAAGCCCTGTCGGCGCACAGGCCGCGGCTGTACATCACCAACTCGGCGCTTCACAACCCGACGGGTGCAACAATGTCGCCACAGACCGCTCACCGGGTTCTCAGTACGGCTGCCGAGCATGATCTTGTCATCGTTGAAGACGACATCTTTGCCGAGTTCGAACCGGAGCCGTCGCCCAAGCTTGCAGCTCTTGACGGGCTCGACCGGGTTATCCGGATCGGCAGTTTCTCAAAGACCCTGTCTGCCTCGATCCGATGCGGATACATTGCGGCCCGGGCCGATTGGATAGAGGCGCTGGTTGACCTTCAGGTGGCGACAAATTTCGGCGGGCCGAGCCCGTTTGCAGCCGAACTGGTGTATTCAACACTCAGTGACGGCAGTTTCCGCAAGCACATGGATGCGATCCGCGGACGCCTTGCACGAAGCCGGCGCGCGGTCGCCTCAAGGCTTGCAGACATCGGCATTCAGCCCTGGCTGATGCCGCGCGGCGGATTCTACCTGTGGTGTACGCTGCCGGACGGCCATGATGCATCGCAGATTGCGCGCATGGCGCTACGGGACGACATCATTCTCGCGCCGGGCAACGTTTTCAGCGTATCGCAGTCCATGGGGGCGTTCCTGCGGTTCAATGTGAGCCAGATGGCAGTCCCGCGGGTCTACAATGTTCTGACCCGTGCCATGCAGGCGCGGCAAGACTGAAATGTTGCCAGTTCGCAGGGCATTGCCATGCCGGGACCATGTCCTGAATATAGTGCATCAACCTGCCGGCAATCGTCGCTTTGTCCAGCAGCATCATGATCGCGAAACTTCACAACTGGCATCAAGGCTGCCCTGATGGAAAAGGAGATTGGTCAGTTCATGTCTCAAACCATCCCCAAGATCATCCATCAGACCTGGAAAACGGACGACCTGCCCGACGACTACGCCCGCTGGCGCAAGACGGTGCGCCGCAACCACCCGGACTGGCAGCATTGGCTGTGGACAGATGCCGACAACCGGCAGCTGATCCTGGATCACTATCCCTGGTTTCTCGCTACCTATGATGGATACAGGCACAACATCGAACGGGCAGATGCAATCCGCTATTTCATCCTGCTGCACCATGGTGGCGTCTATCTTGATCTGGACATGGAATGCCTCAAACCCATTGATCCGCTGATAGCAAAAGGTGACCTGCACTTCTCCCTGCTGGCAGGCCCGGCCATACACAACACGATCATTGGCAACGCGCTGATGGCGGCACCAAGAGGGCACGCTTTCTTTGCTTACCTGACGACGATGCTGCCGCGCCTGATAAAGCGGGACGTGACATTTTCAGATGTCTTTGACAATACCGGCCCCGATATGCTCACTCGGCAAATCCGGCAGTGCGAGCACATGTTCGCGTTCAATATCATCGGTCTGGACAAGGTCTGTGACCGTTGTGTTCTGCATGAAAACCCAAGCCTGGACGGCAAATCACTGGAAACTGTTCGGGCACACAAGCTGCTGCATTTCATACACCATGGAACAAACACCTGGAACGTTCAGCACCCGGCTCCCAACGTCCCGATCAACGGGTTCGTGTTGTTTGAAAACCATGACATGCACGGGTTTGACATTGACTATGTGGACTATGAACAGGGCGATTACGACAAAATTGCCGATGCTGCCTTGCAAAATCATGAGGCCATAGCCTTCAACTATAACGGCTATGTAAAGGGACGTGGCGGACTGCTTGAACCCTGTGGTTCCGACAATGGTTGGGTACGGCCCGGCATAACTCCGTGGGTCTGTGTGAAGACGGAGGTAGCTGCCGAGCTCAAGATGTCAACGCCGGCAGATCGTGCGGTGACAGGACGTTCTGGGCCATAAGGTCTTTGACAATGTCGATCGGAGCTATGTGGCTTCGTGTATGGTTGATGATTTGCCCCGCGCGACTTGGCAATCCTTCCACAATCATGCCCTTCACAACCACCGGCACACCTTCCTGCTTGCTCAACAGGCTGAAGATGGATTGGTCATGACGATGAGCGATGAAACCGGGATAGTTTGGCAGACCGCAAACATTGTCTTCATCGGTAAGAATGCGCCGGTCTTCGGCGCAGCTCAGGTACCGTTTTGCAAAATCCACCGCCCAACCTGATTTGCGGAGCATGAAGCTGCTCGCAAACCGCTGCGGTGATTGTGTAAATGGCTTGGTGTCCGCGTTCATCAGCACAAACGCGTCGCGCTTTGTGTACTGATCCTCGCTGAACCCTTCGCCCAAAATCAGCAGATCCAGACTGTGCCGGTCAAGCGCTGAGATCATCGGCCTGATAGGGTTGACAAAATGGGTTGCTGCATCTGCATATACCAGGATGTCGCCGTCGGCCAGATCGGCCAGCACGCGCTGCACGATGTAGGGCTTCCATAACCAATAGCCTGCTCCACGGTCATACTGCAGTGTTGTGTCATGGCGTCGTGCGAATTCCGGCTCAATGTCTTCTGGTCCAAACGCATGACACATGTCAAAGCCAAACCGCTGGCCGGTCACAGTGCAGATTCTCTGCCAGGGTGCGAAAGCATCACTGGCATAGGTGATGAGAACAGTCTTCACTGGCCAGTTTCCGTGTCACGCATGCGCCCGCCACACCGGCAGCTACGGTCACAACCGTGCGCGAGTTTGACGGCAAGGCGATGCTGCGGATCAAGCGAACCAAGATCGAGCAGCTCGGCAAAGCGATCCGTATAGCCTTGCCTCTTCCAGTTCAGATGCTTGGCATAAGCCTCATCATCTGCGTCCAAATGTAGGAGATAGTCTGCCAGCTCTTTAGTGCTTGCGAAATCTGCTGCGTCAATAATGGCATCGTCATGAGGCATGAATTCCCGGACGTTGGAAGCGCCGAGATAAATCGGCACAACACCACATGCAAGCGCATGAAATACCCGCTCGGTGACATAGTCTTGTGCCATCGAGTTCTCAAATGCCAGATAGAATTTGTAGCGCGGCAGAGTTTCAAGGATGCTGTGCCAGCCACCGTCGGCCCAGCCGCCTTGTACGAATCCGTCAATCTCCGCGTTCCGGAGACATTTGCCCAAACTGTCAATCTGCACATGGCGCATCAACTCTGCAGCATACTCATCACGATGGGCTACCGGATGCGATGCAATATAGGCTGCAAGGGCACCGGCTGAGGCACCGGACCGCTGCGGTGGCGGTTCAAGAAAAGTCCCGTACTGGTGCCTGTTTGGATAGATGCACGGCACATCCGCATCAAGGCGATAGGTCATATGAATGTCGAAACGCCTGGTAAAAGCGGGAATCGTTAACGCCGGACAATTGGCGTCACTTTCCATGCTCATAAGTATCCAGGGGTGCTCTTTGTGCCTGGGCAAGTCCTTGATGGTGGGCGCATGAAACCAGACAGCATCAGCCTCATTCAGGCGGGCACGATTGCTGGTGAACGACACGGTGATGTCGGGGCCGTTCAGATTTTCGATGCGCTTGTCGTCAAGGTAGTCATCGCCGAAATAATGGTCTGTCCATGCCAGAACCAGCAACTCATGCTTTTTCAGGTCTGTCGGGATCTGCAGTGTTGAAGACACTATGAAGCCTCGCTGAAACCCATCAGGTTAGCCAGCCTTCTGCACACTTTTTCAGCCTTATAGGTTTCAGCCAGGCGGTGTTGCAAGTCCCGGCCAACCGATTTCGTTTGATCTCTGTTTTCGTATGCAGTGCGCATCACCTCAGCCGCGTGGCGACGGTCAGCCCGTGCCCAGAACGCGTCCTCAACATGATCGAAGAATCCATCTGCCGGTGTTTTTGATACCTGTTCCATCTCATATCGAAGCAGAAATGGGAACCCTTCGCCAAGATAGTCAAGATGTCCACCCCATCCTGTGATGATTGCCGGGTTGCCTTGCAATGCAGCATCAAACGGGCCCAGCCCCCAACCCTCAGAGCGTGTCAGACTGACGAAGCAGTCACCTCGCCTGTGCAGGCTGTCTACATCCGCCGCCGGAAGACGTTTGGCGATCAGATGGATTTTGGCCGGGTTGGGATAGGACGCCAGAATACGCGCCAGTGTCCACCACACCATGACACTGTCGGGCAGGGCATTTTGGCGCTGTGCCTCAGGCAAGGCGCGGTGGGCCATCTGGTCGATACGGTCGGTCTTGATGATGAGTGCCACCTTGTCATCTTTCTTGAACGCATCCAGATAAGCGCGAACCGTGTCTTCCATGGCCTTGCGAGAGGTCCAGGACCCGATGGTGTAAAAGACGAAGTCGTCTTCGTTGATGTCACCATAGGTTGTTGTCTGACAGCTGGAGGATATCTCGCGCGCCACATGCGGCACCACGTCAACTTGGGCTGTTACACCGGCTGCGGTCAAAGCTCGTTGATTGAACGTGGAAGGCACAAAGATGCGTTCATAGGTGTTGAGCACAGGTATCCAGTCTTGCGGGATCTGCTCAACTTCCCAAGTGATGTAAGTGAAAGGCCTTAAGCCTGGCTCCTTTTCGCGCCAGTGCTGTTGCCAGTGACAGGGTGGGATATCGATCAGCATTGCGGAGCAGTCGAGTGGACGCCGCAACAGGTTCATCAAGTCCTCGGCAATGTCGTGTTGCAGCAAGAGACGAAACTTCTCTCGGCTTCGGTCACTGATCCTGCCGGTGATAGTCGGTGTCCAGGTTACAGGAACAGCCAACCGATGCAGGCCTGCGACATACTGGCAGGCCGCATCTCCATATCCGCAGCCGGGTGTGAGCGTAACAACATTGAGACCGGGCAAGTCGGACATAGTCACGATTGTATTCTGTCATGGTGGTTGGCCGGTCCATCTTACGCCGTAAGCAAGCAAAGACAATCCGGCAACTCGCAGAAACCTCATCATGTGTTAAACTCGTCAGCATGCATCGTGGCGTTGGTCGGTTCGGGTTCAATGGTATGAAAATTCTCGTCGGTACAACCAAGGGCGCATTTCTGGTTTGCGGGGACAGCGATAGGGACAACTGGGCGGTCAAGGGTCCGTTCTGCGACGGCTGGCCGATCAACCACATTGTGGGAGATGTTGCCACCGGCACGTTGTGGGCCGGCGGCGGCGGCGAGTGGCATGGTGCCGGCGTCTAGCGCTCGGACGATGGCGACGAGAGCTGGCAGGTCGCCAAACTGACCAAAGGCATGATGGATGACTGGGCGGCCGGTGATGCGGATTTTGCCGCCATGATCGGCTGGACCGGTGAGCCGCTGCCGTTCACGGACGAGTTTTCCCAGATCTGGTCGCTTGGCCATGCGCACGGCACCCTGTATGCCGGCACCAAGCCAGCCGGCCTGCTCGCCAGCGATGATGGCGGCGACACCTGGGAGCGGGTGAACGGGCTGACCGATCACCCGTCTGCAGAAAAATGGGACCCCGGCGCGGCAGGCCTGGTCCTGCACACGATCGTTTCAGATCCGTCCAACGCCGAGAAACTCTGGGTGGGAATTTCCGCCGCAGGCGTTTTCGCCACTGAAGACGGCGGCAAGACCTGGGAACGCCGCAACCGGCTCTCCAACGCCGAAGCCTGTGACCAGCACGACCATCCGGCGGCACCGCGCGATGGCGAAACCGGCCACTGTGTGCACAACATCATGCGTGCTTCAGGATCGGACGATGTTTTGTACCAGCAGAACCATCATGGTGTATGGCGGTCGGCGGACGGAGGACGCAGTTGGGATGACATCACCGGCGGACTGCCTTCCACGTTCGGGTTTCCGATCTGCGTCCATCCGCGCGATGCCGACATGATCTGGACGATCCCACTTAACGGCGACAGCGCTGGCCGATTTCCGCCAGATGCGGCCGCGGCCGTGTGGCGCTCGAAAGATGGCGGCGAAACCTGGCACGACCTGCGCGCCGGACTGCCGCAGGAGAGCTGTTTCTTCACGGTGCTGCGCCAGGCAATGGCACGGGATGAGCGCGATCCCCTGGGGCTTTATTTCGGCACCAACAGCGGTTCGGTTTTTTCCAGCCTCGATGAAGGTGACAGCTGGCGGGAAATTGTCAGGCACCTGCCCACGATACTGTCGGTAGAAGTGCTGGATCACCAATAGGTTTCGTATCGAGGGCTTGCGTTGCGAGCGTCCCTTGCCGGCCCCAGCACAAGCAGGCGGCGCTATTTGAGGGCTCTCAGTCTGGCGCGGATGTACTTTGAAGCCGACCTGAAATGGCTTGGCCCTGCTGCCTCTGCCCAGCGCCCGGGCGTCCATTGGTTGTTTGCCCCTTTCATCGGCCCACCGTAAAGCTCCCTGTTGGAGCGCCGTTCCAGAAAATCGGTCAGTTGAGCATATGCATCGTGCAGGGCCTGCACCGCATCGTGCCAGTTCACGTCCGCATGCTGCGCCCGCAGGTCTTCGTTGTATCGTTTAAGGTCGTTCCATTTGTAGCCTTCTGCCGGGAAGAACACTTGCTTGCCGGCAAGACCGTCTGCGTACCAGCCGAGGAATAGCCCGATCCAATGGGCCCGATGCGTCAGGACATCCTTGATCGAGGTGTCTTCGTCATCCTTTAGCAGGGCCACGTCGTCGCTGATGTCGCCGACCAGTTTATCAAGTTTGGTGAATTCCTTGCGGTGAATGTCGAGCAAGTCGGCCTTGTTCTGCGCTGCCATGTCTGCTCCTCCTGTCAGCCCAGACGGCCACACAATGCGCATGCAGCGCCATGCGATAGGTCAAACAGCGGAATGAATCGGAGTTGCCGCAGCGCAATAACAGTCGAAGCACTCGGTGGTCCGCAGCATGAACACTGTCGCAAACTCGTGGAAATGACGGTTTGGTTGTCGGCGAGGAATTCCGCAGCCTCACCGGTCAACGCGCTAACCGTTTCGCCTGCGCTGGCTTTTCAGGGCAACACCGAGCAGCCGTTGGAACTTGCTGCATTCAAAATGACTGGGTGCGGGGCACTGTGCAGCATGGCGCAGGCCGTCACGCATGGCGGTGAGCTGCCTGATGGTCCGGTCCAGTTGGTCTGCCTTCGACGCCAGCTGCGTGCGATCGATCCTGGGCCCGTCAGGGGTAAACATTGCGGCGATCTCGTTGAGTGTGAAGCCGGCATTGCGTCCCAAGGCTATCAGCGCCAGCCGTTGCAGCACGTCAGCGTCGTAGACCCGGCGCAAACCCTTGCGGCCTATCGGCTTGAGCAGCTTCTTGTCCTCGTAGAAGCGCAAGGTTGAAGCGGGCAATCCCGATAGTCTGGAGACTTCGCCGATGTCCATAACGGTTCCTGCAAACTCACTATTGACCTCAAGTTCACTTGAAGTTGTATCCTTGCCGGATCAGGATTTCAATGACCACGCAAAGGACACAGAGATGGACGCAGAATACTGGCATCAAAAGTGGCGCACGGACGACATCGGCTTCCATGAAGCCGAGGGCAACCTCCTGCTGCATGCCAATTTCAAGGAATTGGCTTTGCCTGCCGGCAGCCGG
>JBCCVY010000129.1:0-9463 GCA_039194725.1 Pseudomonadota bacterium | reverse complement strand
GGGACGATCGGACGCCACCTCTGGAACACCTGGAATAGCCCTGCAAAGACCGCGGAACGTCGTGTAATTGGTCCGAACGCACGGTGGGTCAGTCCGGATTCGTGACGTCGCTATCGCCACGCCCTTGTCGCGCGGCGCGAAACCGGGCCAACATGAAAAAGCCGTACACCCCGACAAGCGTCGCGGCCAGGCCGAACCATGTCACCGCGTATTGCAGGTGATTGTTGGGTAATTCAACCTTCAAATCCTCCGGGTCGGGCCATTGGCCTGTCCCGGGTTCGCCACCGGGCTCCAGCTGGACAAACATGGCAGAGGTTATGGGCTCCGGTCCCTCGTACCCGTCCAGCAGGTCGGAAGGCATCGAAGCCGAGATGCCGACCAGATCATACCAGTACCAGATGCCCTTGGCAGTGTCGGCCTCGGGCGAGAACATGTTGCGGTCAGACGCCCTGTTGCGGGTGACGCCGGTAATGGTGAGCTCGCCTTCAGGCTGGCGGGTGTCGCCGGCAATCGGCACTTTCAGCATGCGCTGATCAATGAAACCGCGATCCACGAACACGACAAAGCCCGACTTGTCGATAAACGGCGTGATCACCTGGTAACCGGGCCTGTCGCCGCGGGCGCGGTAGACATGCCGCGTGGCAGCGTGGCGGTAGCTTCCGTTGAGGCGGACGCGCAGGAAGTCGACGTCGTAGCCGTGCTCCATGCCGGCCTCGATATCGTAGATTGTCACCGGGTTGCCAGTCAGGGAGGAGCTGCGCTTTTCAATCAGGTCAAGCTTCCATTGCAGGCGCGCGACCTGCCAGGAGCCCAGCCCCAGCAGGAGTGCGATGCCGGCAACAGTGGCCACTACGATCGGCCAGATCCGGCGCGGCGGTTGTGCAGCAGCTGTTGTCACTTGTCTTCCAACCTGCCTTCACGGGCGCTGGTGAGGTATTGCTGGTTGAGAAAGATCCCCTTGGTCGGGCGCAGCAGCAACAACGGCAGGCCGACCGCCAGCGGCAGGGCCACCAGGGCGTGCACCCACCACACAGGCTGCCAGTTCAACTCGACAAACAGCACACCGCCCATGGCAAGCGTGCCGCACAACAGCATGATAAACCACGCGGCACCGTCGCCGCTGTCGGAAAAGGAGAAATCAAGATCGCAGTGGTCACACTTGTCGGCAACCGTCAGGTACCCCCGAAACAACCTGCCCTGGCCGCACCGCGGGCACAGGCCCTTTATGCCGTTGCCGACCGGAGATTGCGGCGGATAGTAGGGTTGCTGGTTCATCCACGTACGCAGCCTTTTTACAGGGTCTAACGCAAAAGACCGCACGGGAGGACTTGCTGCGCCTCTCATGCGGTCCGTTGATAAGGTGATCAGGCGGCCACCCGCTCATCAGTGCGGTGCGATCGTCGCGCCCACGCTGCCCCACACGTAAATGCATGCGAACAGGAACAGCCAGACCACGTCAACGAAGTGCCAGTACCAGGCCGCCGCTTCAAAGCCAAAGTGTTTTTCCGGCGTGAAGTGCCCGGCCAGGGCGCGGAACAGGCAGACGATCAGGAAGATCGTGCCAACCAGCACGTGGAAGCCATGGAAGCCGGTTGCCATGAAGAAGGTCGACGAATAGATGTTGCCTCCGTTCTCGGACTTGAAGGCGAACGCGGCATGTGCGTACTCGTATGCCTGAACGCAGGTGAACAGCGCGCCCAGTGCGATGGTGCAGATCAGGCCCCACTTCAGGCCTTCGCGGTCATTGTTGATGAGCGCATGGTGGGCCCAGGTCACGGTGGTGCCCGACAGAAGCAGAATGAGCGTGTTCAGCAACGGCAGGTGCCAGGGGTCAAAAACCTCCACGCCGGCAGGCGGCCATACGCCCTGGGTCAGCTCAACTCGGGTCGCCTGTATAGCGGAATCCGTATACAGCGAGGCTTCAAAGAAGGCCCAGAACCAAGCCACGAAGAACATGATCTCCGACGCGATGAACATCAACATGCCATAGCGAAGGTGAAGCTGCACGACAGGTGTGTGATCGCCCTTGTGGCTCTCGGCCACAACGTCGCGCCACCACATGAACATGGTGTACAGGACGATCGCAAAACCGAGCAGCGCCCACACCGAGACGCCCCAGTTCTGGCCATTGTGCATCCAGTAGATCGAGCCGATCGCAAGGATCAGAGCGCCAATTGAGCCGACAACCGGCCATGGGCTGGGGTCAACCAAATGATAGTCGTGATTTTTAGCGTGGCTGTCTGCCATAGCCCTTTTCTCCCGCTCAAACCGCCCGTCCAGGTTGCTTCCTGGCATCGGACAAAGTCAATTAATTCACCGTGTTGTCTGTTTGCGAACTCGAGCTGGATGAGGTTTTCACCGGCTCCTCGTCCACCGCAAAGAACGTATATGAAAGCGTAATCGTCGTGACCGATTTCATGTCCGGATCATCGACGATGTCGGGATCCACAAAATAACTCACCGGCATGTCAACGGACTGGCCCGGCTGCAAGGTCTGTTCAGTAAAGCAGAAGCACTCGATTTTCGAAAAATACACTCCTGCACCGGCCGGTGTGACATTGAAGGTCGCCGTGCCGGTGACCGGCCGGCTGGTGGTGTTCGTTGCCTTGTAGAAAGCCAGCTTCTGTTCACCGATGCGAATGGTCTGGCTGTGCTGCATCGGAACAAACTCCCAGCTGAGCGACGAGTTCACATTGGCATCAAAGGCAACGGTAATTTTCTGGTCAAGCGGCTTTTCCGGTGACGCATCAGCACGCTGCGTGGTGCCGCCGAAGCCTGTGACCTGACAAAAGATCTGGTACAGCGGAACCGCTGCATAAGCCATTCCAACCATGCCGACGGCCATGCTGCCGGCCATTACCGCCACCCGCAAATTGGACTTGCCGCCAGGCTTTGGGACACTCATGTCAACCTCCCGCCTGCATGGCAATGTTTGACCCCATGCGCACCACGGTGGTGACAAAGAACAGGATCACCAGCGCAACAAGCGACCAGGCGATCACAACAGACCGCTTGCGCTGGCGCGCTCTTTCTTCGTCGCTGGGCGTGTATGTCTGCATGTCTTCGGCCATGGTCTACAGCACCCCGGTCAGGCTGACGGCACGGTCAACCAGCAAAGACCCGAAGATGGCAAACAGATACACGATCGAGTACCCAAACAGCTTCTTCGGCGCGCGCTTCGCCCTGTCACCTTCACGCATGGAGAACACTTCCCATGCATGCCGGATGAACCTGGCCGTCAGCACAAGTGCGGCCACGCCGTACAACCAGCCGGCAATACCGGAGACAATCGGCAGGGCCGCAACCGGCGCCATGGCCAGCGAATACCACCAGATCTGCCGCCGGGTTGCGTCAACGCCGGCAACGTTCGGCAGCATTGGAACGCCCGCCGTCTCGTAATCGCCGAAACGGAACAATGCCAGCGCCCAGAAGTGCGGCGGTGTCCACATGAAAATAATGAGGAACAGTGACACACTCGCCATGTCCACCGACCCGGTCACCGCGGACCAGGCAATCATGGGCGGAAACGCACCTGCAGCGCCACCGATAACAATATTCTGCGGTGTCGTGCGCTTCAGGAAGGCGGTGTAGACAACCGCATAGAAGAAAATCGTGAACGCCAGGAACGCTGCCGCCACCCAGTTGACCGCAAGTCCCAGGACCACAACAGAGCCGACCGACAGGGTAACTCCGAAGATGCACGCTTCGCCCGGCTCGATGGCGCCACGCGGGATCGGGCGCTGCGCGGTGCGGCCCATCTGAGCGTCGATATCGGCGTCATAGGCCATATTCAACGCGCCCGATGCGCCTGCCCCCACGGCAATGCACAAAATGGCGATGAAGGCTGTCCATGGGTGAATGTCACCCGGCGCCAACAGCAATCCGCAAATGGCGGTAAAGATCACCAGTGACATGACACGCGGCTTGAGCAGCGCCCAGTAATCTTCAACAGCGCCCTTGCCGCCAAGCGCAAAAGACTGCGCTTCCCGGCCCTGCTGCATCATATCTGTACGAATGTCTGTCATCTGTATCCCAAAATTGCCGGCTGCCCGGCACCGAGTGCGATTCCGGCCCGCTTCAACAAAGCAGCGGACCGGGTAACCTGTTGCAGCCTACCGGATCACCGGCAGGGTCGAGAACTGATGGAACGGCGGCGGTGACGACAGCGTCCATTCCAGCGTGGTTGCGGACTCGCCCCACGGATTGTCACCGGCAACGCGCTTCTTCATGAAGGCTTCGACAATGCACCACAGGAAGATCAGGATCGAGAATGCAGAGATGTACGATCCGATCGAGGATACGTAGTTCCAGCCGGCAAACACGTCCGGATAGTCCACATAGCGGCGCGGCATGCCAGCCAGCCCGAGGAAATGCTGCGGGAAGAACAACAGGTTCACGCCAATGAACTGGATCCAGAAGTGAGCCCGCGCCAATGTCGGATTGTACATGTAGCCGAACATTTTCGGGAACCAGTAGTACCAGCCGCCGAAGATCGAGAACACGGCACCCAGCGACAGCACATAATGGAAATGCGCCACCACATAATAGGTGTCATGCAGCGACCGGTCGACACCGGCATTGGCCAGCACGACGCCGGTCACGCCACCGACGGTGAACAGGAAGATAAATCCGATGGCCCACAGCATGGGTGTGCGGAACTCAATCGATCCGCCCCACATGGTTGCAACCCAGGAAAAGATCTTCACACCCGTGGGCACAGCAATGACCATGGTGGCGGCCACGAAGTAGGCTTGCGTGTCCACATCCATGCCGACGGTGTACATGTGGTGCGCCCACACGATGAAGCCGACGAGGCCGATGGCGACCATGGCGTAGGCCATGCCGAGATAGCCAAACACCGGCTTTTTCGAGAACGTGGAAACGATCTGCGAAATGATACCGAAGCCGGGCAGGATCAGGATGTACACCTCGGGATGGGCAAAGAACCAGAACAGGTGCTGGTACAGGATCGGGTCACCGCCGCCTTCAGCACGGAAGAACGACGTGCCGAAATTGCGGTCCGTCAGCAACATGGTGATCGCACCGGCAAACACCGGCAGCGACAGCAGCAGCAGGAAGACGGTGACCAGCACCGACCACACGAACAGCGGCATCTTGTGCAGGGTCATGCCCGGCGCCCGCATGTTGAAGATGGTGGTGATGAAGTTGATTGCACCGAGAATTGAAGACGCCCCGGCAATGTGCATGGACAGGATTGCAAAGTCCACGGCGGGCCCAGGCTGGCCGGAGGTGGAATAAGGCGGATACAGCGTCCAGCCGCCGCCAACACCAAACGAGCCAGATGAGCCTTCAACGAACATGGACATGACCAGCAGGATCAGTGCCGGCGGCAGCAGCCAGAAGGAAATGTTGTTCATGCGCGGGAACGCCATGTCCGGCGCACCGATCATCAACGGCACGAACCAGTTGCCGAAGCCTCCGATCATTGCCGGCATGACCATGAAGAAGATCATCAACAGGCCATGCGCGGTGACGAACACGTTGAACATGTTCTTGCCGGCATCGACAGCGTCCGCGGCGCTGTCGCCGATGCCGTAGGTCATGTGCGCCAGGCCATGGAACCATTGAATGCCCGGCTCCTGGAGCTCCAAGCGCATCATGATCGACATGAAGCCGCCTACGAGGCCCGAGAAAATAGCAAACCAAAGGTACATCGTGCCGATGTCCTTGTGGTTGGTGGAATAGACATATCGGCGCCAACCGCTCGGGTTGTGGTCATGATGGTCATGTGCCGTTGTTGCATTTGCCATAATAAGGCTTTCCCTCGTTCTAAACAGTCAAATCAGTTTGCCGAGCCGCCGGCTTTTCCAAGCGCCAGCTTGCCCTTGGTCTTCAGGATGGTGGCAAGATGCTCCTGGGCCTGTTCGACGCCGGCAGTCTTGGCCTTTTCCAGCCAGGCTTTGTACTCGTCCTCGGACACGACACGCACGGTGATCGGCATGTAGGCATGGTCCTTGCCGCACAGTTCGGAACACTGGCCGTAGAACACACCCTCCTTCTCCGCCTTGAACCAGGTTTCGTTCAAGCGGCCCGGCACTGCGTCAATCTTTGAACCGAAGGACGGGATGGTCCATGCATGCAGCACGTCGTTGGCGGTAACGATGACACGTACCACCTTGTTGACCGGAACCACAACTTCGGTGTCCGTGGCAAGCAGGTAAGGCTCGCCGTCTTTCAGTTCGTCCTTGCCCTTCAGGTACTGATCGAAGGACACGTCATGCTCGGGATACTCGTAAGACCAGAACCACTGGTTGCCGATAGCCTTGACGGTCATTTCCGCGGCGGGAAAGTCGCGCTGGAAATACAAGAGCCGGAATGACGGGATGGCGATGCCGATCAGGATCAGGATCGGGACGACGGTCCATACCACCTCGACCAGCGTGTTGTGCGTCGTGCGCGATGGTACCGGATTGGCTTTGGCATTGTATTTCAGGCACACCCAGATCAGCAAACCCAGCACAAACAGACAGATAATGGTGATCAGTATGAGCAAGCCATTATGAAAGTCGGTGATGAACGTCATCACCGGCGATGCCGACTGCTGCAGGTTCATCTGCCAGTCCACCGGCTGGCCAAGGCCTGCCGCGATCGCCGAAGGTGCTGCTGACAAGGCTGTCCCCAATACCGTCAAGCTCGCAAAAAATTTGCGCATATTGCCCTCTTAAAATTCGCAGGCGGAAAAACCGCCCTGCATTGCATTCAAATGTGCAGGCTTGGCCGTAGATCTCGTTGCCGCACTTCTGCCATGTGTCTGTTGAACCACAATCGACCAATGCCTGCAACTACCATGTGGCGCGTCAAAATTGCACGGTTTGGAGTTGCCGCATCACGCGGATGCCCGTTCACAAGGTCGGCCATGATCGCAATAAAGCCTCAATTGCGCACGAAGAGTGCGGGACAGACATCAAAATCGGTCAATCGGCAAGTTTCGGGGCTGAAATCGCACAGTCGGGTTGCTAAATCGGCCCCGCGTCTGGCATACACGGCAGTCAAACGAAATGAGCGGCAGTTCAACTTCAGTCAATTGGTAGGGAGCAGGTATCCAGTGCCCAACATATTCAACGTGATTCGCAACTCAGCTTCGCTGCTCGCAGCAGCCGGTGTCATGTCAGCCCTGGCCTCGGCGGGCATTGTTTCTGCCCTTACGACATCTGCCATGGCGCAACAGCAGACGCCGCCGCCATCGCCCAAGCAGTTCGGGCCGCGCGTCAACGCCCCGGCGGCCCGGAACCCGAACCGTCCGGCACCGCAGCTGGTCGCGGAAAACGGCAAATGGAAGGTCCAGTGCGAATCCCGGCCGGCGCGCAAGGACTCACAGGGCAAGGACATTCCGGCCCAGAAGGTGTGCGCCATGGTGCAGATCAGCCGCGACGCCAAACGCCCGCAGATTGCCCTGTCGCTGATCATGCGGCAGCAGAAGCAGGGCGACCGGTCAGCGACCATGATGCAGATCATGGCGCCTATCGGGGTGTTCCTGCCCACCGGCATCGCGCTGGAAATCGACGGCGCTGCCGTGGGACGGGTGCCGTTCGTGCGCTGCCTGCCGCGAACCCAGAGGGCGCCGGGCCTGTGCACGGCAACCGCAGAGGCACAAAAAACCACGCTGGCCAAGATGAAGGCGGGCCAGTCCGCCAACTTCATCATCTACGAAGCACCCGGCGCGGCCATCAAGATGCCGATCTCGCTGAACGGCTTTACGGCATCCTACAAGGCTCTGCTCGACAACAGCTAGGTTGTTTTCAAGGCACCGGGATCAGGTTGTTGGTGAACAGCCTGATCATTTTCACAACCGGATTTCAGGTCGGAACTCCGGAATTTGGCGTCACTGCAGTTGCACCACCGGGCGATATGCCTGACGATGAAACTTCGTATCTCTATCCGGAGGCCAGATGCCTGTGACAGACAATACTCATTCTGACGATCTGTTTTTCGCGGAAACCGGACTGGAGCGTGATGCGGCACTGCGGCTGACCGAAGATGCGCTGGTCAACTCAGATGACGGCGAACTGTTCCTGGAATACTGCCAGTCGGAAAACCTGGTGTTTGACGACGGACAGCTCAGAACCGCCAGCTTTGATGTCAATCAGGGCTTTGGATTGCGCGCGGTGTGCGGCGAAACATCCGCCTATGCACATTCCGCCGAGTTGTCCCAGCAGGCGCTGGCGCGAGCCGCAGAAACGGTGCGCAGCATCCAGTCGGGCAGCGGAGACGTGTCCGCGGCGCCGCCGCGCACCAACACCAGCCTGTACAGTGACGACAACCCGGTGCAGGCCATGGCGTTCGAAGACAAGGTGCGCCTGCTGCAACAGGTGGACGAGTTTACCCGCAACCTGGATGACCGGGTGCGGCAGGTCACGGTCGCGCTGTCCGGGGAGTGGCAGGCGGTCGATATCATTCGCCCGGGAGGTCACACCGTCAGCGACCGCAGACCGCTGGTCCGCTTCAACGTGTCGGTTGTAACCGGCCAGGGCGAACGACGCGGCAGCGGCAGTTACGGCGCCGGCGGGCGTACGAATTATGCCGGCTTCATCGGCACCGACACCTGGCAGGACGCGGCCCGGGAGGCGCTTAGGCAGAGTGTCGTGGCACTGGAGGCGGAAGATGCTCCGGCCGGTGAGATGGACGTTGTGCTCGGCCCGGGCTGGCCGGGCATCCTGCTGCACGAAGCCATTGGGCACGGGCTTGAGGGCGATTTCAACCGCAAGAAGACATCCGCCTTCGCCGGCCTGATGGGCGAGCGTGTCGCCAGCCCCGGTGTCACCATCGTAGATGACGGCACGCTGCATGACCGGCGCGGATCCCTGTCGGTGGACGACGAAGGAACACCGGCGCAGAAGACCACGCTGATCGAGGACGGCATTCTGGTCGGCTACATGCAAGACCGCATGAACGGCAGGCTGATGGACACGGGCTCAACCGGCAATGGCAGGCGGCAATCGTATGCCCACCACCCGATGCCGCGCATGACCAACACGGTCATGGCCAATGGCGACAGCAATCCGCAGGATATCATTTCGTCGGTCAAGTCCGGCCTCTACGCGGTATCGTTCGGCGGCGGTCAGGTGGACATCACCAGCGGCAAGTTCGTGTTTTCGTGCACCGAAGCCTACCGGATTGAAAACGGCCGGATCGGCGCGCCGGTGAAGGGAGCGACGCTGATCGGCAACGGGCCGGACGCATTGACCCGTATTTCCATGATCGGCAATGACATGCAGCTTGATCCGGGCATCGGCACGTGCGGCAAGGATGGACAGGGCGTTCCGGTCGGGGTCGGTCAGCCGACGGTTCGTCTGGACCGTATTACCGTCGGCGGCACGTCGGCCTAGGGTCTGTTGAGTATCATTTTTGTGGTGTCGGTTTGGTCAGATGTGTTCAATTTCGTTCCATGAGGAGGCAGGACATACCGCGTATATTCAACGACGAATGGTGCGAAAGTGGGCGC
>JBCCVY010000128.1:0-9483 GCA_039194725.1 Pseudomonadota bacterium | reverse complement strand
TCCACTCCCGGTGCGGATTGGCGCCAGCACAACCAGTCATTGCGGATTTTCGATGGCATCCAGGATGGTTCACTGACCTTCCGTGAAACCGGACAACTGGTCCGCGGACAAGCCCGCCTTCGCAACCAGGAGCGCCGCTTCAAGAGTGACGGCGTCGTCACCCGCCGCGAACGCGTACGAATGCACCGCAGCCTGAACCGGCAGAGCCGTCGCATCTACCGCCGCAAACACAACTGATCGGTGACGTTTGGGCCGTGATACCGACCAATGCCCCTTCAGACGTATCACTGCCTGCATGCTGGTCGCCGCCTCTGCCCTTCAGCCTCCGCCAAACCCCGCTTACCAGGCCGGTTCGAAGGCAGGTCGGCGCCCAGCATGAAAGCCCCGGAGAGATCCGGGGCTTTTTCAATTCGCAAGCTATAGGCCGTCACCGCGTGCAACCGTCCCAGGTCACCCCGGCCTCAACTTCGCCCCGTTGCAGCTTTACGCAGGCTTGGCGGTAACCGGAGTAACACATAGACATGCTGCATCAGGTGGCGGAGTTCATGGCGCGGCGGGTCTGGTATGCCTGGGTGCTGCGGGTCGCGATCTGTTCCGCCGGCACCGTGCTGATCGGCCCGCTGACGGCTGCCGCGGCATTCCTGTTCCTCCCGACCAATGATCCCGATGCCCTAAGGCAAATGCAGGGGTTCCTGATCGTGGCCATCATCGTCAGCTCCGCGGTGGCCATGATGCTGACTTACCAATTCGTGCGCCTGTGTTTCGTCCATCTGGACCGGCGTGATCCGCGCGAACTGCGCATGAACATCGATGCACGCATGCCCGTGATGCTGATATCCGGCTTCATCGTCTCGGCCAACATTCTGACCGTCATCTTCCTGTTTCAATGGTCGCTCGGCTGGGTGGTGGTGAAATCGGTTTCCGATCCCTTCGATACCATATTCCTGTGGTCCACGCTGACCAGCCTGGTTCAGTTCGCGAGCATCGGATTTGCCGAGGAAGTGCGCTATCGCGCCTACGGCTATGCCTCCGGCGAAGGATCGGTTCCGGTCCCTGTCCTGGTCATTGCAAACGCGTTCATCTACGCGCTCCTGCATATCCAGTACAACCAGTTCGGCATCATCGCGTTTTTCAACCTGATGGTGATTGCCGGTTTCTACATCGCTGCCCTGCATTTTTTCAATTCGATCTGGTTTGGCGTTGGCTTCCATTTTGCCTGGGATTTCGTTCAGGTGTCCGTATTCGGGTTGGCGTTTTCCGGCACCGGCAATACCAGCCTCATCGTGATCGAGCAGAGCGGCCCGCCATTGTTCGTCGGTGGCGGTGCGCTGATCGAGGCAGGGCTGGTGTACTTCGTGGTCTTTGCGGCGGCCACCTCGCTGATTGTCTACCTGCTCAGGCAGAGGTCCGGCAGCCTGACCGCCATCTGAGCAGGCTGGCATCTGGCACTTGAAAACCGCTGGAGTTTGCTGCTTAGCTTCCCAAGCTATTGATACAAGAGGATAACCATGTCGGGTCAAATGGTCTGGGGAACAGTGCTGTTGGGCATCTGCATGTTCTTGCATGTCGGATTCCTGGTGTTCGACATAAGGCTGTTGAAGTCGCTGAACAGGAAACTGTGGGCGTCGGGGCCCCTGTTCTCCACGGCGGTTCTGCTGGGCGTCGCGATCATCATCATTGTCATTTCCCACTCTGTGCAGGTCTGGTTGTGGGCGTTGTCGTTCATTGCATTCGGCGCCTTCACCGATCCCGGAACTTCGGTGTACTTCGCCCTGGTCACCTATACGACCCTGGGATATGGCGACATTGTTCTGGCGGAAAACATAAGACTATATGCCGCCTTCGCGTCGGTCACCGGACTGCTGGGTTTCGGTCTCAGCACGGCCTTCCTGGTGGCGGTTTTCAGCAAACTGCTGCCAAACCACCTGGCCGACTGATCGCATCCTGCCACGATCTCGAAACTGTCATATTTCAGGTTCACAGCAGTTTGCGTCATGCTGAACCGCAACAACTTGGTTCGCGTACCGACTAAATGCTTGCGCTACTGCGCGATGCACCTCACAACTCCGGATGTCTGATTTCTTAAGGACTGGAACATGCCAACAGGTAAATCACTTCTGCCTGCCATCTTACTGTTAGCCGGCGCATTGCTTCTCAGCGCCTGCGATGACGCGCCCAAGACCGAGGCCGCGCCGCCGCCTGCTCCGAAGATCAGCGTTGCCAAGCCGGTGGTCAAAAAGATCGTCGAGACCGATGTATTCACTGGCCGGTTTGAAGCGAAGGAAGATGTGGAGTTGCGCGCCCGGGTTGCAGGCTATCTGCAGGAGATTCATTTCAAGGACGGCGCGCTGGTCGAGGTCGGCGATCTGCTGTTCACGATCGACCGCAAGCAGTTCGAGGCGGAGCTGGAAAACGCTAAGTCCAGTGTCGAGGTCGCCCAGAGCCGGCTGGACCTGACCAAGGAGGAATTCGAGCGCGGGCAGAAGCTGCGCAGTTCCGGCACCATTGCCGCGTCCACCCAAGACCAGCGCCGTCAGGAATACCTGGCTGCACAGGCGGAGTTTGCCGGTGCCACCGCCCGGCTGCGCACTGCCGAACTGAATCTCGGGTACACCAAGATCTACTCGCCGGTGAAGGGCCGCATCGGCCGCAACCTGATATCCGTCGGCAACCTGGTGCAGGCAAACTCCACCATGCTGGCCTCGATTGTGTCGCTTGACCCGATCTACTTCTATTTCGACGTCGACGAACGCTCCTACCTTGCCTATTCCAGACATGCCCGCAACGGCACCCGGCCATCGGGCCGCCTGACGCCTTACGAGGTCAAGATTCAGCTAACCGACGAAGATGAACCGAAACACACCGGCAACCTGGACTTCGTCAACAACCGCATAGATGACGCCACCGGCACCATGCGCGGGCGGGCAATCGTCACCAACACCGATCTGTTCCTGCAGCCCGGCCTGTTCGGGCGCATCTCCATACCCGGTTCAGATGAATATGAGGGCGTGCTGGTGCCTGATCAGGCTGTCGGCACGGACCAGAACCGGCGCATCGTGTTTGTGGTCGGTGACAACAACGTGCTCACCCCCACGGTGATCCGGCCCGGCCCCCGCATTGACGGTTATCGGCTGGTGCGCAGAGGTCTCAAGGGTGACGAGACCATCGTGGTCAACGGCCTTGCCAGGGTTCGTCCCGGCATGACCATAGACCCGCAGTTGCAGGAACTGCCACCTGTTGCGGTCAAGAACTAGAGTCAACGACACATGCGCTTTGCCCACTTCTTCATCGACCGGCCGATTTTCGCCAGCGTGATCTCGATCCTGATCGTGCTGATGGGGGCCATCTCGTATTTTCAGCTGCCTGTCGGCCAGTACCCGGATATCGCACCGCCCACCATCGTGGTGACGGCAAACTACGCCGGCGCGGATGCGGAGACCGTTGCTGAGACCGTGGCGGCGCCGATCGAGGAAGAGATCAACGGCATTGAAAACATGCTGTACATGTCGTCCAACTCGACCAGCGCCGGCACCATGTCGCTGACCATCACGTTCAAGAGCGGCACCGACCTGGACGATGCCCAGGTGCTGGTGCAGAACCGGGTGGCGATCGCCGAGCCACGCCTGCCCGAGGAGGTCCGCAGGGTCGGCATAACCACCCGCAAAAGTTCGCCGAACCTGATGATGGTTGTGCACATGCTGTCTCCAGATGACAGCCTGGACCAGCTCTACGTGTCCAACTACGCCCGCAACAATGTCCGCGACGTGCTGGTAAGGCTCGACGGGGTCGGCGACCTGACCATTTTCGGCGAGCGTGAATACTCACTGCGGGTCTGGATCGACCCTGAAAAACTTGCCTCTTACGGCATGACCGCAGCAGACCTGCTGGCTTCCCTGCGGGAGCAGAACGTCCAGGTGTCCGGTGGCGCCGTTGGCGCCGAACCGGCACCGGGCGACATTGACGTCACCTACACGGTGACGACGCAGGGGCGGTTTTCAACGGTCCGGCAGTTCCGCAATGTGATCGTGAAAGCCGGCGATGACGGCCGCCTGATCCGCCTGCAGGACGTGGCCAGGGTGGAAATCGGTGCCAAGAGTTACACGACCAACTCCTATCTCAACGGCAAGTCGGCCGTCGCCCTGGCGATTTTCCAGCGCCCCGGCACAAACGCCCTGCAGAGCGCGGAAGAAATCATCGCTGCCATGGAGCAGTTGAAGATCTCATTTCCGCCTGGCATCGAGTACCAGATCGTCTACAACCCGACCGAGTTCATTTCGGAGTCTGTGAACGAGGTCTACAAGACCCTGTTCGAGGCCGTTCTGCTGGTTGTGCTGGTGGTCATTGTGTTCCTGCAGTCCTGGCGGACCGCGATCATTCCCATCGTGGCCATTCCGGTGTCGCTGATCGGTACGTTCATGGTGATGTCGGCGCTCGGCTTTTCACTCAACACACTGACACTGTTTGGCTTGGTTCTGGCTATCGGCATCGTGGTCGACGACGCCATTGTCGTGGTCGAGAATGTCGAACGCAATATTGCGGAAGGAATGTCGCCGAGGGAAGCCGCGCATCGCACCATGGACGAGGTCGGATCAGCCGTCATCGCCATTTCCCTGGTGTTGGTCGCGGTGTTCATCCCGACCGCGTTCGTGCCGGGAATATCCGGTGCCTTCTACAAGCAGTTCGCCATCACCATTGCCACCTCAACGGTCATTTCCGCAATCAACTCGCTCACCCTGTCACCGGCCCTGGCTGCCTTGCTGCTGAAACCCCACGATGCGCCCAAGTCGAATTTTTTCCTGGCCAGGATGGGCAGTTGGGCGGCGGACAAGTTCAACACCGGTTTCGACAAGACGAGCAACGGCTATGCGCGCGTCGTCGGCTTCATGTCGCGGCGCACTGTCATGGGGCTGGTGGTCTATGCCGGGCTTATCGGTCTCACCGTGTGGACGTTCGGCAAGGTCCCCGGCGGCTTCATTCCGCAAACCGACCAGGGCTATGGCATCGTCGCCATCCAGTTGCCCGACGGCGCATCGCTGGATCGTACCGACCGGGTTGTGCAGCGTGCGACCGAGATCATCAAGGAGACACCGGGCGTCAAGGATGCGGTCGCGTTTGCAGGGTTTTCCGGAGCGACATTCACCTCTGCCACCAATGCCGCAGCCATATTTGCGACCTTCGACGATTTTGCCGAACGCTATGCAAACGGTCAGTCGTCACAACAGATCATCGGCTCGCTGTTCGGACGCCTGCAGCAGATCGAAGAAGCGTTCATCATAGCGATTCAGCCGCCATCGGTACGCGGCGTTGGCCAGGGCGGCGGCTTCAAGATGCAGATCCAGGAGCGCAGCGGCACCAAGATGGACCGCGCGCTCGCCGCTGCCTTCACCATGATGGGACAGGCGCAACAGACACCTGGCGTCACCCGCGTTTTCACGACGTTCTCCAATTCCAGTCCGTCCTACTATCTGGAGATCGACCGTGTTAAGGCGCAACAGCTGCAGGTGCCGATCGGCGCCATATTCCAGACCCTGGAGCTCAATCTAGGCTCGTCCTTCGTGAACGATTTCACCGCCTTTGGCCGGCGCTATGACGTGCGCATGCAGGCCGACCAGTCGTTCAGGCTCGAGCGCGACGACATTGCCCGGCTCAAGGTGCGCTCGAGCACCGGCGCACTTGTGCCGCTCGGGACCCTGGTGGAAATCCGCGACACCAGCGGGCCTTACCTGGTGCAGCGCTACAACCAGTTCGTGTCGGTGCCGCTGCAGGGATCAACCGCGCCCGGTGTTTCCACCGGTGAGGCGCTGGAGATCATGGAGAACCTGGCGGCACAAAGCCTGCCGCAGGGCATGACCTATGAATGGACCGAACTGGCACTGCAGGAAAAACAGACCGGCAACACCGCCATCTACCTGTTCGCCCTCGCCATTGCAGTTGTGTTCCTGCTGCTGGCGGCACAATACGAAAGCTGGACCCTGCCCATGGCCATCATGCTGATCGTGCCGCTGTCCATGCTGGCTGCGCTGCTTGGCGTGATGGTGCGCGGCATGGACAACAATATCCTGACCCAGATCGGGCTTATCGTGCTGGTCGGCCTGGCGGCGAAGAACGCCATCTTGATCGTGGAGTTTGCCCGGCAGCAGGAAGATGACGGCAAGGGCATCGTGGACGCTGTCGTTGAGGCATGCCGCCTGCGCCTGCGCCCGATCCTGATGACCGCCTTTGCGTTCATCCTGGGCGTCGTGCCGCTGGTCATCGCCAGTGGACCGGGTGCCGAGTTGCGACAGGCGCTGGGCACGGCCGTTTTCTCCGGCATGCTGGGCGTCACCTTCCTCGGCCTGTTCCTGACGCCGGTGTTCTACGTGGCGATCCGTTCTATCGCGCAGCGCCTGTCGGGAGAAAGGGCCAAGCCGCAGGCCGCAGAGGACACTGCGACCTAGAAAAAGGCGGTCAGCTACTGCGAAAAAACTGCAATCGCTGCCGACATCAGTTGCATCAGTTCAACTTCCTTGCCCGGTGTGTTCACCGCGATGCGGGCATGATCCCGGGCGAACTGGGCCATATTGATTTCGCCTTCTGAGACGGACAGCAGCGCCTCGTAAGAGGCCTCCAGCACCACATCAGGTGCAGTGGCCTGCCCGGCCTGCATGAGTGCCCTTCCATCCCGTGCCACCAACACGAACGGTTCGCCGTTGATGACGAACTGAACCTCGACATCGATATCCGCAGTGATGGCCCGCTGGCAGGCGGTTCCCAGTGTAACTGCAACTGTCCGCATGTTTCCCGGCTCGACCACCTCGGCTTCCGGGGCGAACCGCCCGCCGAACAGCGCCAGGTCAAACAGGATGCCGCGCGTCTTTCGACCCATCTCCGTCAGGCAATAGAGCGTTGTGCCATGAGCTCCCGCATCCTTGGAGATCAGGCCGTCAGCCGTCAGCTTGTTAAGTCGATCGGTCAGCAAATTGGCGGCTATGCCGGTCAATCCGTGCTGCAGATCGGAAAACCGCGCCGGCCCGGCATGCAGGTCGCGCAGGATCAGCAGGGTCCAGCGATCGCCGATCCGGTCCAGCGCACGCGCAATCGGACACAGCAGCTTGTAGGAACGGACTTTCGCCATCATAGCCTCACAAACATGTTACTTTATTTTTTAAAGCAACAACTTTATTGAACTAAGCAGTTAATCAGTAAGGAACAACCGCAATGTCTTCAAGACCGAAAATTCTCGTTACCAGCGCCGCTGGAAAGACCGGACTGCCGACAACCCTGCAGCTGCTTGAGAAAGGCTATCCGGTTCGCGCCTTCGTCAGACGCCAGGATCATCGCTCACAGGCGCTGGAGCGGGCCGGAGCCGAAGTCTTTGTCGGAAATCAGTACACCCTGCGGGACATGCAGGCGGCAATGCAGGGTGTCCGACGGGCCTACCAATGTGCCCCTACGGCGCCCAATGGCCTGCACTTCAATGCGGTCTTTACAGCTGCGGCCTTTGAAGCAGGCCTGGAACACGTCGTGACGCTCAGCCAGTGGCTTTCCTGCCGGGATCACCCTTCCCTGTTCACCCGCGAAGTCTTTCTCAGCGACATCCTAATTCGGGCGCGCCCGGACATGGGCGTAACGACAGTCAACGTGGGCTGGTTCGCCGACAATTATCTGATGGTTCTCGACATGGCAGCACATCTCGGCCTGTTTGCCATGCCGTTGGGCGACGGCGATGTCAAAACCAATGCGCCGCCGTCGAGCGATGATATTGCCAGTGTCGTCGTTGGTGCACTGTGCGATCCGGCCAGTCACGCCGGCAAGAACTACCGCCCGACCGGTCCTGAGCTGATGTCTCCAAACGAGATCGCCACCGCCATGGGAAAGGCCCTGGGGCGCCGGGTCAGATATCGGAACATCTCCGAGAAAATGATGCTCAAGGCGTTGAAGGCGCACCCGCCGTCGAACTATTCCGAGGCCGCCGTATCGCAACTGAAGATCTATGCCGATGAATACCGCCGTGGCACTTTTGCCGTCAACGCGCCGACAAACGATGTACGCAGGATCGGCGGACGCGAGCCGAAGACCTTTGAGACCATCGTTCGGGAAACGGCTGCTGAACGTACGGACCTGCGTCCGAGTTTCGCGCGCACACTGCGGGCATTGGCCGGGTTCATGAAACTTCTTGCAACCATGCCACCGAATTTGCCCGCCATCGAGGCTGTCAAGGACTTCGTTCAACTGAACGATCCGCAGTTCAGCCAGCAAGACCCGGACTGGCAGGCCACCCATCAAAATGACATCGATGGGTCAGGAGAACATCTCGCAGACGTGTCGGCAAAATTGCAGCGAGTCACGGCTTAGTTCGCGACTGCCCTGTTGCGTCAATGTGTGAGTTTTCAGCCGCAGCAGAAAATGGTTTGATGGCGGTCGCGAACCGGAGACAAGCTGCCCATGTCGCTGCCCAGGCTGACCGTATGGTACAATACCAAATGTCCGGTTTGTGACGGCGGCATCAAGTGGCAGTCGAACCGGCTGGTCAAGGCGGCCAGGGCCGGCGCGATTGAATTCCGCGACATCAATCTCGAACCGGACGCACTCAGTCATATTCCGGCAAGTGTTGAGGATGTGCGGCGCAGACTGCATTGCACGGATGCAACCGGCAAAAACTTCGTTGGCGCCGACTGCGCCATCGAGATATGGCTGCGCACGCCGGGCGATGTCTGGCTCGGCAGGCTTGCAGGCTCTGTTCCGGTGCGCCCGGTTGCCCGCCTGGTATATGACCGGTTTGCCGATCTGCTGTATCGGTGGAACCGCCGCAAGGGCCACTGGTAGCAAAACCTGGCAGCAGGATCAGGCGGGCTCTGCCACGATCATCCCACAGTTGACCAACCACACCGTCCTACACTGGTTTGACCTTGTATCCGGCCCGCGGAAAATGCACATGCAAACTGCCGGTTTCAGGCTCGGACCGGTGAACCGTGATCGTGGCACTGTTGACAGCCACCACTTCGCCGGCGACCGGCTGTTCACCGCCATCGAGATCCGGAGAAATCGTGACCAGCATGCCCGGCTCAAGCCCCTGCGGATCGTGGCCATCGCGACCTTCAATTTGCACAGGCTCGCAGGCTCGGGCGCGCTCAATGGCGTCTTGCGGCGACATGTCCGCCATGCTGCCATGGCCGATTTTGCAGACAGTCTCCCGCCACCTCTCCAGCGACAGAAACTCCGACAGGAATGTCGAGCCCTGATCCCACCTGCCGTGCAGAAACCACACCACATGATACACCTGCGCATCAATTGCGGCCGGTGCGCTGCCAAGCAGGAAATCACGACCATCGCCAAGCTGACGGTCAAGCCAGGCAAACGGCGCACGCACTTGAGACACCAGGTGAGGCAATTCGGCATTGGCCGCTTTCAGGCCCTGCGCCCAGTTTTCACCGAGATACAGCCTGCCGCGATCTGCGGCAAAGTCCGGCGGCAGATTGTCACCGGCAGAACCCAACACGATCT
>JBCCVY010000127.1:0-9504 GCA_039194725.1 Pseudomonadota bacterium | reverse complement strand
GGAGACGGCCGCGACACAGTGACGGCGTTCATCAATATCGACCTGACATCGGTGGGGTCATGGGCGGAGCGCAACAACGTCGTGTATGCGAGTTACCAGGAACTGGCCGGCCATCCCGACGTCTACAAGATGATTGAAGAGCACGTCGATGACGTGAACCGCGAGCTGTCGCAGGAAGAGCGCGTTGCCGGTGCACAGATATCGCGGTTTTTGATCCTGCACAAGGAACTGGATCCCGATGACGGCGAGATTACCCGGACCGCAAAAGTGCGGCGTTCACTGGTCAACGAGCGCTACGCGGCGCTGATCGATGCGCTCTATGACCCAGGCAAGAAGCGCCAGAAGATCAAAACCGAAGTCACCTTTGAAGACGGCCGACGCGGCACCATCGAAGGCGATGTCGAAATCAGGGACATGAAACTGCATGCCATTGACCGGGCGAGCTTCAAGGAGGCTGCAGAATGAATGTGGCGGTGAAACCGGCTGACACGGGCAGCGACCGGGCAAATGCGCCGGAAGTCATGCTTGATATCCGAAATGTGTCATTGTCGTTCGGCGGCGTGCACGCCATCAAGGATGTGAGTTTCGACATTCACAAGGGAGAGATCCGCGCCATCATCGGCCCGAACGGAGCTGGCAAGACGTCGATGCTGAACGTCATCAATGGCTTCTACCATCCGCAGGTCGGCGAAATCACCTTCAAGGGTGAAACCCGGACCCAGATGCGGCCCTATGTTGCCGCCACCCAGGGCATTGCCCGCACCTTTCAGAACGTCGCACTGTTTAAGGGCATGTCGACACTCGACAACATCATGTCGGGACGCACGCTGAAAATGCACAAGAACTTCTTCTGGCAGATGCTGCGCTTCGGCCCGGCCATGCAGGAAGAGGTCGAACACCGCGAACGGGTCGAGGAAATCATCGACTTCCTGGAAATCCAGCACATCAGACGGACACCGGTTGGCCGGCTTCCGTACGGATTGCAGAAGCGGGTTGAGCTGGCCCGCGCACTGGCCATGGAGCCGGAACTGCTGCTGCTGGATGAGCCGATGGCGGGCATGAACCTGGAAGAAAAAGAGGACATGTCACGCTTCATTCTCGACGTGAACGACCAGTTCGGCACCACCATCGCGCTCATCGAACACGACATGGGCGTGGTGATGGATCTGTCGACGCGGGTGGTGGTGCTGGATCATGGTGAAAAGATTGCCGACGGCACGCCGGCAGAGGTCAGCTCCAATCAGGATGTGATTGATGCTTATCTCGGCGTAGCGCATTGACGGATCAGGGGAACAGGCAACAATGGACATTCTTTACAACATTCTGATTGACCCGTTTGTGCAGATGGGATCGGCGCCAGACTTCTTCCTGCAGGTCCTGTGGTCCGGGTTTGTGGCGGGAACGCTGTACTCGCTGATTGCGCTGGGCTTCGTGCTGATTTTCAAGGCATCCGGCGTGTTCAACTTCGCACAGGGCATCATGGTGGTGTTTGCCGCGCTCACCCTGGTCGGCCTGTACCAGGCCGGCGTGCCGGCATGGATTGCGCTGATCCTGACCATAGGAGCGATGTTTGCGCTCGCCTGGCTGGTCGAGCGCATCGTGCTGCGCAACCTGGTCAACCAGGAGGAAATCATCCTGTTCATGGCCACCATCGGGCTGAACTATTTCCTCATCGGCTTTGGCGAGTATGTGTTCGGCGGCGAGCCGAAACCGATGATTGCCTCGGAACTGGGCCTGCCGACGGGATCAACGACATTCGAACCGTTCGGCGGCATTGTGATTATCGAACATCTTGATGTGGCCGCCGTGATCATGGCAATCATACTGGTGACGGCGCTGGCCATATTCTTCAACAAAACCCGCATCGGCCGGGCCCTGCGGGCGGTGGCAGACGACCACCAGGCAGCCCTGTCGGTGGGCATTTCGCTCAACCAGATCTGGGTTATCGTGTGGTTTGCCGCCGGTATCGTGGCGCTGGCGACCGGCATCATGTGGGGCGCAAAGTCGGACGTGTCGTTCGCCCTGCAGATCGTTGCCTTGAAAGCCCTGCCGGTCTTGATCATCGGCGGTTTCACGTCCATTCCCGGCGCCATTATCGGCGGACTGATGATCGGCTTCGGTGAGAAGCTGTTCGAGATCTACTGGGGCGGGCTGCTGGGCAGCGGCGTCGAGGGCTGGTTTGCCTATGTCATTGCGTTGATCTTCCTGCTGTTCCGGCCGCAGGGGCTGTTCGGCGAAAAAATCATCGAGCGGATTTAGGGCGGGGACAGAAACATGTTTTATCGCGAAGTAGGCCAGTTCAAGACCAATTACACCGCCGACAGCCAGGTGTTTCCGATCCTGCAGGACAAGATCGGCATTATCGCCATGCTGGTGATCGCCTACGTGGTGATACCTGCAGCCGGAAACGACTTTTTCATCACCACGGTGATGATCCCGTTCCTGGTGTTTTCGCTGGCCACCATCGGCCTGAACATCCTGGTCGGATATACCGGGCAATTGTCACTGGGCACCGGCGCGTTCATGGGCGTAGGGGCGTACTCCTGTTACAAGCTGACCACCTTTTTCCCTGATGTGAACATCATCATCATGGTGCTGCTGTCCGGGTTCTTTGCCGCAGGTGTTGGAATCATTTTTGGTTTGCCGTCGCTGCGCATCAAGGGCTTTTACCTGGCTGTTACCACGCTGGCCGCGCAGTTCTTCCTGGAATGGGCCTTCATCCGCATACCTTGGCTCTACAATTACAATGATTCCGGCGCCATCGAAGTGCCGCAGCGCGAAGGCTTCGGCGTGGTGCTGACGGGGGCCGCTGCGGAACCTGTCACCCGCTATCTGGTGGTGTTGTCGATCGTGGTCGCCATGACCTGGGTTGCGTCGAACCTGATCCGGGGCCGCATCGGGCGGTCGTGGATGATGATCCGCGATATGGATATCGCGGCTGAGCTCATGGGTGTGCGGCCGCTCTACGCCAAGCTGTCGGCGTTCGCCGTGTCATCGTTTTATTGCGGTGTCGCAGGCGCCATGTTCGTGTTCTTCTGGCTTGGCGCGGCCGAGGTTGAAAGTTTCGACATCAACCATTCGTTCCTGTTCCTGTTCATGGCCATCATCGGTGGCCTGGGCTCGCTGATCGGCTGTTTCATGGGCGCCGCCTTTATCTGGATCCTGCCGATCATCATCCGGGCGCTGCCGGACGCGATGGGGCTGGACGTTAACGCTGCAACTGTCGAGCACATCAACTTCATGATTATCGGTGGTATGATCATCTTTTTCCTGATCGTTGAGCCACACGGACTTGCCAGACTGTGGCAGATTGCAAAAGAGAAACTCAGGACGTGGCCGTTCCCCTACTCCTGATCTGAGAGATGAGGCATTTTTTTGGGAGCAAGAAACCGTAGGGTCGTCAATCCGGGAGTACGGATGTGATGACGTAAATTTAGCAAAAGCAACCGGATCCACGACGGGACGGTATTCAGGGAGGAAACCAATGAAGAAGCTTTTGATGACTGGTGTAGCCTTTGCCACCTTGGCAGGTGCTGCATTTACCACGGCCCCGGTAGCACATGCCGAAGACACAATGTTCGTGCCTTCGCTGAGCTATCGCACAGGCCCGTTTGCAAGTGGCGGCACGCCGCTGGCCAACGGTTTTGCCGATTACTTCAACATGCTGAATGCCCGTGACGGCGGCATCGGCGGCGTCAAGATCGTCGTTGAGGAATGCGAAACCGGCTACAATGCCCAGAAGGGTGTCGAGTGTTACGAATCCACCAAGGGCAAGGGTGCCCTGGTGTACAACCCGTATTCGACCGGCATCACCCTGCAGCTCATTCCGAAAGCACCGGTTGACAAGATTCCGGTATTGTCGATGGGCTACGGTCTGTCGGCTGCCGCCGTCGGTGAGAAATTCCCGTGGACCTTCACCTATCCCACCAGCTACTGGAGCCAGATGTCGTCGATCCTCAAATACGTCGACAGCCAGGCTGAAGGCGGGATCAAGGGCAAGAAGATCGGCTTCATCTACCTGGATGTCGGCTACGGCAAGGAGCCTATCCCGCTGCTCGAGCAGCTTTCCAAGGACCAGGGTTTCGAAGTTGCCATGTTCCCGGTCGGCGTGAAGGAAATGCAGAACCAGGGCTCGCAATGGCTGAACGTGCGCAAGGAACGTCCTGACTACATGATCATGTGGGGCTGGGGTGCGATGAACGCCACGGCCGTCAAGGAAGCCGCCAAGATCAAGTATCCGCTGGACAACTTCATCGGCAACTGGTGGGCCGGCGCCCATGCGGACCTGCGCTCGGTCGGTGAAGCGGGCAAGGGCTACAAGGCCGCCAACTTCTCCGGTATCGGTACCGACTTCCCGGCGCTGCAGGACGTGATCAAGTATGTGGTTGACAAGGGCGGCAGCCAGGTGGCCAGCAAGGACCTTGTTGGCGACGTGCTTTACAACCGCGGCCTGTTCAACTCGGTTCTGATTGCCGAAGGCATTCGTGCGGCCCAGGAAAAGACCGGCAAGAAAGTCATTACAGGTGCAGACCTGCGTGACGGCTTTGAGCTGTTCGACCTGTCAGAAGCCCGTTTGAAGGAGATTGGCCTGGAAGGCTTCACGGCTCCAATCAAGGGCTCCTGCAAGGATCACGAAGGTGCCGGTTCGGTGTTCATCCAGCAGTGGGACGGCAAGGACTGGGTGAAGATCTCAGACCCGATTGCACCGGACACGGCCGTCGTGCGCCCGCTTCTGGAAGCTGCTGCAGACAAGTACCTGGCTGACAAGCCTGAATGGCAGACCCAGACCTGCAGCTGATTTGCGCCAACGCAAACCTGCAGTTTCGCAATAATGCTCCGCCTGCTCGTTTCTGGCAGGCGGGGCTGACCCCCGATTTCCAACCGAGAGCGTTTGTCCATGGCCGAAACCCTTGCCGCCCAAGACACTGAAGCACAAACCGAAAAGCCGGTCTTGTCGATCAACAATATCGAGGTGATCTACAACCACGTCATCCTGGTGTTGAAGGGTGTGTCACTGGACGTGCCGCTTGGCGGCATCACGGCCCTGTTGGGCGCCAACGGTGCCGGCAAGACGACAACCCTGAAGGCAGTTTCAAACCTGCTGCGCGCGGAACGCGGTGACGTGACCAAGGGCACGATCGAGTTCAAGGGCGAACGGATTGACCAGCTGACGCCGAACGAGATGGTCAAGCGCGGCTGTATCCAGGTGATGGAAGGCCGGCACTGCTTTGAACACCTGACCATCGAGGACAATCTGCTGGCCGGCGCCTTCACCCGGCGTGACGGTCGGGCGGCCATCGCCCAGGATCTGGAGATGGTCTACAATTATTTCCCACGGCTGCGCGAGCGGCGCACGTCGCTGGCCGGTTACACGTCCGGCGGCGAGCAGCAGATGTGTGCCATCGGCCGGGCGCTGATGTCGCGCCCGACGACCATTCTGCTCGACGAACCGTCCATGGGGCTGGCGCCGCAACTGGTGGAAGAAATCTTCGAGATCGTCAAAAGGCTGAACGAAAACGAAGGTGTGTCGTTCCTGCTGGCCGAGCAGAACACCAATATTGCGCTGCGCTACGCCAAATACGGCTACATACTGGAAAATGGCCGCGTCGTGCTCGACGGCGAAGCTGCTGCCCTGCGCGACAACGAGGACGTGAAAGAGTTTTATCTCGGCGTGTCGGGTGAGAACCGGCGCTCGTTCAAGAACGTCAAGGCCTACAAGCGCCGCAAGCGCTGGCTGGCCTGAGTACCGGGACGGCACTCCCGCACCAGACAGTTTGGAACTGACATTATGACTTCGTACTTTGATGAGCTGGAGACGCGCGGGCCTGACGAGCGCGAGACGCAGTTGTTTGCTGCCCTTCCGGCCCAGATCGTATATGCCATGAGCGCGCCCGGCTGGACGAAATTTCTGGCCGGTGCGCAACCATCCCGGATCACTGACAGGCAGGCGCTTGCGCAGCTGCCGGTGCTGCGCAAGACCGACCTGAAAAACCTGCAGGCGGCCGAACCGCCGTTTGGCGGGTTTACGCCGGGTGGTCCGGAAACCGGGGGCAGGGTGTTCATGTCGCCAGGGCCGATTTTTGAGCCGATGGGGCTTGCCGCCGACCCGTGGCGCGGCGCGCGCGCGTTGTTCGCTGCCGGGTTCCGGCCCGGTGACATGGTGCACAATTGCTTCGCCTACCATCTCACACCGGGCGGCTTCATTCTCGACGAGGGCGCCCGTGCGCTGGGCTGTGCCGTCATTCCTGCCGGTATCGGCAACACCGAACTGCAGATGGACAATATCGAGGCGCTCAAACCGGTCGGTTTCACCGGCACGCCGGATTTTCTGAAGATCCTGCAGGACAAGGCTGCAGAGGCAGGTCGCGACGTGTCATCGATCAAGCGGGCGCTGGTGTCAGGCGGCGCACTGTTTCCGAGCCTGCGCGATGAGTATGCCAGCCGCGGGGTCAGTGTCCTGCAGTGTTACGCCACCGCCGATGTCGGCGTGATCGCCTACGAAAGCGAGGCAATGGAGGGCATGATTGTCGATGAGGGCGTGATCCTGGAGATCGTGCGTCCGGGCACCAATGAGCCGGTTGCCGAAGGTGAGGTCGGCGAAGTGGTGGTGACCAACTTCAACAAGACCTATCCGATGATCCGCTTTGGCACCGGTGACCTGTCCGCCATTCTGCCGGGTGCCAGCCCGTGCGGACGGACCAATCAGCGTATCAGGGGCTGGATGGGCCGGGCAGACCAGACCACCAAGGTCAAGGGCATGTTCGTGCATCCCTCACAGGTCGCAGATATCGGCAAGGCGCACCCCGAACTGGGCAAATTGCGCCTCGTGGTCGGGCGCAGCAACGAACAGGACACCCTGGTGCTGAAGGCAGAATGCGGCAATCCGGCAGATGGCCTGGCGGATGCAGTTGCCCGGACCATGCAAAAGATCTGCAAGATACGTGGACAGGTCGAAATGGTTGCCGTAGGTAGTCTGGAAAACGACGGAAAGGTGATTTCGGACGACCGTCCCGCTGCCGCCTGATCTGTCAGCTGACAAAAGCCGTACGCTAAAAGTCCGGGCCTGCCAGGCTGCCCGGATGTTTTGAACACCGTCAGGTTTGTGTTTTTTGCTGTAACATCTAAAAACAACCCTGATTGAAAGCGATACCAGGAAGACAATGCTGGACAAGTCCGACCAACGCGCAGTTGTGCTGCCTGCCGACCACCCACCTGTCGTGGGTGGCAAGATCGGCATCCTGATCATGAATTTGGGGACGCCAGAAGCCACCAGCTACTGGCCGATGCGGCGCTATCTGAAGGAGTTTTTGTCCGACCCGCGGGTGATCGAGACCAACCGGGCACTATGGTGGGTGATCCTCAACGGTATCGTGTTGACATTTCGTCCCAAGAAATCCGGTCATGCCTATGAGCAGATCTGGAACAAGGAGCGCAACGAATCCCCGCTCAAGACGATCACCCGGTCGCAATCGGAACAATTGAGCGAGAGGTATGCCGGCAATCCGGATATCGTGGTTGACTGGGCCATGCGCTACGGCCTGCCGCCGGTCAAAGAGCGCATCGAGCACCTGAAGAGCCTAGGCTGCGACAAGGTCGTGCTGTTTCCGCTGTACCCGCAATACTCGGCGACGACCACCGCAACCGCGCTCGACAAAACCTACGATGCGCTGAAGCAGATGAGGTGGCAGCCAGCCATCCGCACGGTGCCGCCGTATCACGATGATCCGGCCTATATCGATGCCCTTGCGATCAGCCTGAAGGCACACCTGAAATCCATTGACTACAAGCCGGATGTGGTTGTGGCGTCATTCCACGGCCTGCCGAAGTCATACCTGATGCGCGGTGATCCCTATCACTGCCATTGCCACAAGACAGCGCGGCTGCTGCGCGAGCGGATGGGCATGAAGGAAGGCGAACTCATCATTACGTTCCAGTCGCGGTTCGGAACCGAGGAGTGGCTGCAGCCCTACACCGATGAGACAATCGAAAAGCTGGCCACCGACGGGGTCAAAAACGTGGTCGTCATCACGCCGGGGTTTTCCTCCGATTGTGTCGAAACGCTCGAGGAAATCGCTATCGGTGTCAGGGAAACCTTCATCGAGAACGGTGGTGAGAATTTCTCCGTGGCGCCGTGCCTCAATGACAGCGCGGAATCGATCAAGATGCTCCAGCAGCTGATTGACCGTGAGCTTGCCGGCTGGGTTTGACGGCACTCCAGCTTATTGTCTCCGCCAATCGACGAATCAAGGTAGTTTTTAACCAATCTCGGTCATTCTGCCGCGAAATGGCGGACAGGTGCGTCTTTTCACAGAAGGATTGGTTTCATGCTTGAAGGTTTCAGTGTTTTCGTTCTGGTGCTGCTTGCACTGGCGGTCATAACCCTATTCAAGGCAATCACGACCGTGCCGCAGGGCTTTGAATACACCGTCGAGAGGTTCGGCCGCTATGTGAAAACACTTGGCCCGGGGCTTGGCATTATCGTGCCGTTCGTCGACCGGATCGGCTCGAAGATGAACATGATGGAACAGGTTCTGGAAGTGCCGAGCCAGGAGGTCATTACCAAGGACAACGCCATGGTGCAGGTCGATGGCGTGGCCTTCTTTCAGGTGCTGGATGCTGCCAGGGCAACCTATGAGGTCAACCGGCTGGAAAACGCCATACTCAACATCACCATGACCAACATCCGTACGGTCATGGGGTCGATGGATCTGGACAACCTGCTGTCGCAGCGTGACGACATCAACCATGCCATTTTAGGCGTGGTCGACCAGGCGACGTCGCCATGGGGCGTGAAGATGACCCGGATTGAAATCAAGGACATCAACCCGCCGCGCGATCTGGTCGATTCCATGGCCCGGCAGATGAAGGCGGAGCGCGACAAGCGCGCCGCCATCCTGGAGGCCCAGGGTGAGCGGGAATCGGCCATTCTGAAAGCCGAGGGCGAGAAACAGGCGATCATGCTGGATGCCGAAGGCCGGCGCGAGGCAGCGTTCCGTGATGCCGAGGCGCGTGAGCGTTCGGCAGAGGCGGAGGCAAACGCCACGCGCATGGTGTCGGTCGCCATTGCCGAAGGCGATGTTCAGGCGGTAAACTATTTCGTTGCGAACAATTATATCACGGCGCTGGAAAGCATCGCGAAATCGCCGAACCAGAAACTGCTGATGTTGCCGGTTGAGGCATCCAGCGTTATCGGGTCGATTGCGGGCGTTGCCGAGATTGCCAAGGAGGCGTTCGGTCAAGGTGGTGGCGGTGCGCCGCGGACCGGCAGCGCGCAGCGTGGAGCGAGCGTGCCGAAAGTGAAGCAGTAGGAGTAACTGCGAATGGCTGAAATTCTAGGCTTTTTTGGCGACTGGACATGGTGGATCATCGGCGCATTGCTGCTGGTCAGCGAACTGGTTGCCACCAATATCGTCCTGGTCTGGTTCGGTCTAGCCGCATTGAGCGTAGGGCTGGCCGACCTGTTTCTGGGCCTCAGCTGGCAGATGGAAGTCATCCTGTTTGTCG
>JBCCVY010000126.1:0-9517 GCA_039194725.1 Pseudomonadota bacterium | reverse complement strand
TCGCCCTCGTTCTCCCGGTCATCATCGTCAACCACCACCACCATCTCGCCGGCCTTGATGGCAGCGATCGCGCTTGCAACCGTGTCCAGCGAACTGCTCATGTCTTGATCTCCTTCAAGGTGGGGTGAAAAATCCGCCGGCTTCACCTTGTCGCGGGTCAGGATCTGTATTTTGACGGCAAGGTCCAGCGACGGGGTGTCGCCGGCCAGCAACTGCGAGATGCGCCCGGCGGACACATCCAGCGCACGGGCAAACTTCGCCTTCGTCGTATCGGCCTGCTTTAGCCATTCATCCAGTTTCATGGCACAAGGCTTTAGCAGGGCTAAAGGGTGTGGGGAAGGGTATTTCGCGTACCCGTCACAAATATTTGCGGTCTGCGTTCAGACGTGCCGGGTCAGGTCCTGGTTTTTACCAGTGCTCGGCCACGATCCAGCAGGCGGCCGTCGGTAATGGCCAAGCCAACGGCAATCAGCGCAAACCCGAGCCATGCTTCAAGCCCAAGTCGTTCGCCGAGGAACAACACTCCCAGGCCAATGGCAAATGGCGGGATCAGCAGGGTAACAAGCATCAGGTTGGCGGCACCGGCGCGCGCCAGAATTGCAAAATACAAAAGGTATGCGACAGCGGTTGACAACACCGCCACTGAAATGAGGGACGCCCATACATTTGCCGATAGTGTCAGGACCGGCAGGCCGTCAGACCAGATCGCGATCGGAAGCATCAGGAGGGTACTACCCGTGAGCATGCCAAGCGCGTTCATTTCCGGCGCATTGTCGGACAGGGAAACCTTGCCCCACACACTTGCAAATGCGTAGGACAGGCACGCGCCGAGCACCGCCAGCTGCGCCAGATTCCTGAGATCGAGGCTGGTCAGGGCATCAAATCCCATGATCACGGCGACACCGAATACGCCAAACACCGCGCCGATGATCTTTCGCGAGGTGAGCGGTTCGTCAACCAACAACAGGCCGGACACGACGGCACCGAAAACTGCAGTCGTACCGTTGAGAATGGAAGCCAGTCCGCTTTCGATGGTCTTCTGGCCCCAGAAGATCAGGGAAAACGGAATGGCGTTGTTCAAGGCGCCCATGACCAAATAAGCGAGCCAGGTTTTCGGTGAGGAGGGGATTTTCGTGCCCCGCCACAGCACCACCAGCAGCAGCACCGGCACTGCCCAGAACACCCGGTGCAGGGTGATGGTCAGCGGCGGCACTTCTGCCAGTGCGACTTCGGCGAAGAAGAACGAGCCGCCCCAGACCGCCGCCAGGGACAGCAGCAGAAGGCCGGATACCAGATCTATCGTGGGTGCGGATTTTTCAGTCATCACGCTTATTTGCATGAAATGCTGACTCGAACCACCCGTTTTCCGGAGCAGTCAACTGATGGGTGTTTCGGTTCGTGATGATCGGCACATGAACGACAAAGCCCCGCCGGGACGACGGGGCTTGTTTGCGGTTCGCGGAGCCCTTCTCAGAGCCCCGCAGTCCGTAGCGAAAAAGCACTGCTGCCTGTCAGGCGGCTGAATGCAGCTGTTCGACGTACTCCCAGTTCACCAGGTTGTCGAACCAGGCTTCCAGGTATTTCGGCCGCGCATTGCGGTAATCGATGTAGTAGGAATGCTCCCACACATCGCAGCCGAGGATCGGCGTTGCACCGTGCATCAGCGGGTTTTCGCCGTTCGCGGTCTTCATGACGGCCAGCTTGCCATCCTTGACGGCGATCCAGGCCCAGCCGGAACCGAACTGGGTGACACCGGCATTGATGAAGTCTTCGCGCATCTTGTCATATCCGCCGAGATCGCTGTCCACAGCGGCCTGCAGGGCGCCCGGCAGGCTTTTGCCGCCGCCGTTGGGCTTCATCCAGTTCCAGAAGTGCAGGTGGTTGTAGTGCTGGCCGACATTGTTGACGAGCCCGGCATTGCCTTCCGAATAGGCTGCCTTGCAGATCTCTTCCAGGGACTTGTCCGCGTGCGGCGAGTCTTTCAAGAGGTTGCCGCCATTGGTGACATAGGCCTGGTGGTGCTTGTCGTGGTGAAACTCCAGGGTTTCCTTGGACATGTACGGACCCAGCGCATCATAGGCGTAGGGGAGATCGGGAAGTTCGAGAGCCATTGGGGTAAGCCTCCAGTCTTTTTGATAGTTGTTGGATTTAGAAGAATGCCTGGATGCCGGTTTGCGCCCGGCCCAGAATGAGTGCGTGAACGTCGTGTGCACCTTCATACGTGTTCACGGTTTCAAGGTTCACCATGTGGCGAATGACATGGTATTCGTCCGAAATGCCGTTGCCGCCGTGCATGTCGCGCGCCAGTCGCGCAATATCCAGCGCCTTGCCGCAATTGTTGCGTTTCAGGATGGAAATCGATGTAGGTGACAGCCGGCCTGCCTCAAGCCCGCGGCCCAGCGCCAGGCAACCATGCAGGCCGAGCGTGATCTCGGTCTGCATGTCGGCCAGTTTCTTTTGCACCAGCTGCGTTGCCGCCAGCGGGCGGCCGAACTGCTTGCGGTCAAGCGTGTACTGGCGCGCCCGGTGCCAGCAGTCTTCTGCAGCACCCATCACACCCCAGGCAATGCCGTAGCGCGCTTTGTTCAGACAGCCGAACGGGCCGGACAGGCCGCGCGTGTTCGGCATCAGCGCGTCTTCAGGCACTTCCACATTGTCGAGCACGATTTCGCCGGTCACTGAAGCGCGCAGCGAAAACTTGCCTTCGATCTTCGGGGTCGAGAAGCCCTTTGTGTCGCGCTCGACGATGAAGCCGTGAATGCCCTCGTCTTCGAGCTTGGCCCACACCACGGCGATGTCGGCAATCGGTGAATTGGTGATCCACATCTTCGAACCGTTGAGCACATAACCGGAGGAGGTCCGTTTGGCCCGGGTCTTCATGCCGCCGGGATCGGAGCCTGCATCGGGCTCGGTGAGGCCGAAGCAGCCGACCATTTCGCCGGTGGCCAGCTTGGGCAGGTATTTTTTCTTCTGGCTTTCAGAGCCGTAGGCTTCGATCGGATGCATGACCAGCGAGTTCTGCACTGAAATCGCCGAACGATAGCCTGAATCAATGCGCTCGATTTCCCGCGCGATCAGGCCGTACGCCACGTAGCCGAGACCCTGGCCGCCATAGGCCGGATCGGTCATGATGCCCATCAGGCCAAGTTCGCCGGCCTCGGTCATGATTTCGCGGTCAAAGCGTTCGTCGCGGAAGGCGGACTTGACGCGGCTCGCCAGCTTGTCTTCGGCGAATTCGCGTACGCTATCGCGGATCATGCGCTCTTCTTCGGTCAACTGGCCTTCCAGGTCGAGCGGGTCTTCCCAGTTGAAGTCGGCAACCACGGCGGGCTTGGCGGAGATGCTGTGGGCGGCGTCGGACATGTGAAGCCTCCTTGTTGTTACGAAAAGATTTGCCGGCAATGTGCGCCGGAATGGAACCCGTTGCAAGGTTTGTGAGGGAACAATCTGGCCTGGGCTGGTCCGGGATCAGAGTAGAGGCATATCTCGGCAGTTGGATGTGGGCATTCGGCCAATTGTTACCGGCACGATTGAAACTAAGCGGCCTCGAAACTGTCTATCGCCGCCAGTTCACCGGCGAGGCGCGGCGCCTGCTCATGCAGATCGTAGGCAGACTGCATGTTCAACCAGTATTCTGCGGTTGTATTGAAAAATTTGGCCAGCCTCAGCGCGGTGTCGGGCGTCAGGGCTGTCTGGCCTTTGACAATACGTTCTATTCGGGTGCGTGGCACATGCAGCTTGCGAGCCAGCGCACCGGCACTCATGCCAAGTGGTGTAAGGTAAAGCTCGTTAAGTACCGCACCAGGGGAAAGGGGGATTAAACTGTTACTCATAGTTCCTGTGTCCTCAGTGATAATCGACGATCTCAACATTCTCCGGACCGCCGTCAGTCCACACAAAGCAAATTCGCCATTGCCGGTTGATACGAACCGAATGCTGGCCTGCCCTGTCACCTCTCAACTTTTCCAGATGGTTGCCAGGTGGAAAGCGCAGGTCCTCAAGTTCTGCTGCAGCATTCAAGGCGGTCAGCATGGCACGTGACCGAATAACCAAGTCTTCGGGATATCCCTTTGGCACCCTGTTTTCAGCGAGTAAACGGGCGCGCTTGTTTTTGTACGACTTGATCACATATGTATCATAACATGATACAATTCGTTGTCAAACAAACGTATCGTGACGTGATACAGATTGCAGTGAAATCGATCTGGGCAAGTCGGTCTCTAAGTCCCCGCCTTGTCCATCCTGTCAGCCACCATCAGCCCGAATGCATAGACCAGTGCCACTTCCTTCAGCCGGTCGAAGCGGCCCGGTGATCCGCCGTGGCCGGCGCCCATCTGGGTTTTCAGCAGCAGCAGGTTGTCGTTGGTCCTGAGCTCGCGCAGCTTTGCCACCCATTTGGCAGGCTCCCAGTAGGTGACGCGCGGATCGGTCAGCCCGCCGACGGCCAGCAGGTTCGGATAGGCCTGCGCCTCTACGTTGTCATAAGGGCTGTATGAGCGCATGTAGTCGAAGGCCTCCTTGCTGGCGATCGGATTGCCCCATTCCGGCCATTCCGGTGGGGTCAGGGGCAGCGTGTCGTCCAGCATGGTGTTGAGCACGTCGACAAACGGCACTTCGGCGATGATGCCTTTGAAAAGGTCCGGCGCCCGAGTGGCGATGGTGCCCATCAGCATGCCGCCGGCACTGCCGCCCTGCGCGACAATGTTGCCGTTGCTGGCAAAGCCTTCACTCGACAAGTGACGGGCGGCCGCAATGAAGTCGGTGAACGTGTTTTTCTTGTTCATCAGCTTGCCGGCCTTGTACCAGCCATAGCCTTTGTCCTTGCCGCCCCTGACATGGGCGATGGCATAGACAAAGCCGCGATTGGCCAGTGACAGGATGTTGCTGTTGAAGCTTGCCGGTATGGCCATGCCATACGAGCCATAACCGTACAGCCATGCCGGTGCCGAGCCGTCCAGCCTGGTGTCCTTGTGATACAGCAGCGAGATCGGCACCATTGCGCCGTCTTCGGCCGGTGCCATGATGCGCCTCGTCACGTAATCGGCCGGATCATGGCCGGACGGCACCTCCTGCTGCTTGCGCAATGTGCGCTGCCGGCTGGCCATGTCATAATCGAACACCTGCGACGGCGTGGTCATCGACGAATAGGTGAAACGGATCGTGCTGGTGTCGAACTCGTAGCCCGATGACATGCCCAGCGAATAGGCCTCTTCGTCGAACGAAACCGTGTGCTCCTCGCCACTGTCCAGTTGCCGCACGATGATGCGCGGCAGGCCTTCATGGCGTTCAAGGCGCGCCATATGCCTTGCAAACACCGTGTGGTCGAGGATCAGGGTGCCCGGCGTGTGCGGAACCAGGTCCTGCCAGTTTTTCCGGGCCGGGTCGGCAACCGGCGCTGTCATGATGCGAAAGTCTTCCGCATCGTCGCAGTTGGTGAGGATGTAAAGCACCCCGTGTGCCTCATCGACGCTGTATTCATGGCCGGGCTGGCGGGCCTCGATCAGGCGTGGCGGTGCCGCCGGATCGGCCGCCGGGATCAGCCGGCTTTCAGCCGATTGATGGTCATGGCAGTCGATGATGATCCAGTCGCCCGACTGGCTCTTGCCGACATTCATGAAGAACCCGGCGTCGGTCTCTTCATGCACCAGCACATCTTCGGACACCGGGGTCCCGATCTCATGGCGGAACAGTTTGGATGGCCGGTGGTTTTCATCGAGGCGAATGTAGAAGATGTGCTTGCAGTCCGCCGACCAAACGCCGCTGCCGCTGGTGTCGGCAATCACGTCTGCCAGGTTTTCGGATGACCCGGCTTTGCGCACCACCAGGGTGAAAAATTCTGATCCCTTGTCGTCATAGCCGTAGGCCACGAGTTTGTGGTCGGGCGAGTGCGAGGCGCCGCCGAAGCGGAAATAGTCCCTACCTTCGGCTTCTTTGTTGCCGTCAACCAGAATCGTCTCTCCATCACCATCCTGACTGGTGCGCACGAACAGGGGTTGCTGGCCGCCGGTGACGTATTTCACGCCATAGGCATACTCGCCGTCGGGCGACGGCACACTGGAATCATCCTCCTTGATACGTCCCTTCATTTCCTCAAACAGGACCTTCTGCAGGTTCTGAGTGGAGGCCATGGTGCTTTCCACCCAGTCGTTCTCGGCTTCCAGATAGGCCCGGATGTCCGCGTCCAGAACAGCAGGGTCGCGCATCACCTCCTGCCAGTTGTCGGCACGAAGCCATGCATAGTCGTCGTTCAGCGTGGCCCCGTGAATGTCGCGGGAAACGGGCTTCTTGACCGCGCGTGGAGGTGTCGTAGTCATCAAACTTCCGATTCAGAAAAACGAGAAAAGGTCTGTTCAGGCTTTCGGCCTGAATTTCATGGCGGCACCGTTCATGCAATAGCGCAGCCCGGTCGGTGCCGGTCCGTCCGGAAACACATGGCCGAGATGACCGTTGCACGCTGCGCAGCGCACCTCGGTGCGCTTCATGAACAGCGACCTGTCAGAATGTTCACTGACCGCTTCAGGAGACTTGGGCTGAAAGAAACTCGGCCATCCCGTGCCAGAATCGAACTTGGCATCCGACTTGAACAGATCCGTCCCGCACGCCGCGCACACATAGGTGCCCTCGTCCTTGTAGTTGTTGAACGGGTGCGAGAACGCTCGTTCGGTCCCGTGCTTGCGCAGTATGTGGTATTGCTCATCGTTCAGAAGCTCACGCCACTCGGCGTCGGTCTTGGTCTTGTCGTCACTCATGGGCCTGATCCGTCCTGGTTGAAGTACAATACTATCGATTGTGCAATCATTGCGGGTTTTTCAAGTCGTTCAACGAAAATTGAAACGTCGAAGATTGCCCTGACGAAGTTGTCCTCGCACACGACCTGGCTGACCTTGACCACGGCGCGAACCCTGTCGCCGGCCAGCACCGGGGCGATGAAACGGACCTTGTTCATGCCGTAGTTGACAATGCGGCCGTGGGTTTCGATGCGCACCAGATCATACATCATGACGGCGAGCATGGACAATGTCAGGTAGCCGTGTGCAACAGGCGCATGTCCGAGCTCGTTTTGCGTGCGCGTAGCATCCAGGTGGATCCATTGCCGGTCATCAGTGGCGTCTGCAAACGCGTCGATGCGCGACTGCGGAATATCGATCCATTTGCCCGGGCCGATGGTTTCACCGACGTGGCGCAGCAGCTCCTTCGGAGTGTCAATCTCAAGCATTGTCAACCGTGTGTTAATGGGTGTGGTTTTCAGGGTCAGATATCGTTAATCCTGTTCGCCTGCCTGGCGGGAATCTCTGCAGTTTTCTTGTTTCCATTAAGCCGGTTTACACCATTGCTGGTGTTATCTACATCCCTGATAGGGACAATGCGTAGACAGTATTGAGTGGATTAGGTGAGTTTCGACGGCGATATTCAGGCGGCGACGGGCGCTCAACCCAATGAAGGGTTGATTGCAGCTGCCCTGTTGCAGTGTGATCCTGTCCGGGTCATTCCACAGGCCGATGAACTGGTCAGCGACCAGAACAGCCTGATTGACCGCCTGTTGACGTCGGCGGCGTCCCTGAAACTGGCGGAAACCGTCAGAAGCATCCTTGCCGAAATCCCCGAGGTTGACGAAGAGGCTGCCGAACCGGTCGAGGTGCCGGAAGCTGTTGACGAGGACGCAGGCAAGAAAACCGCAAAAAAGAGCAAGTCTAAGGACACCTCAACCGAGGAAAAACCGTCTCCAGACAAGCACGGGACACCGGACAAGGAGGCGCTGGAAAACGCCAGCCGTGATCTGGTTGCGATCATGATACTGCCATCCGGCCAGGCACAGCCGCAAGAGCGGTTTTTCGCCGGCGATGCCCTGCTGAGTGTCCTGCAGCATCTGCCGCCGTCCGACCTGACCAGCCTGGCCAGGACAGTTGCGCGCCTGGACGTGGTTTCCGAACGGTTGCGGACATACCTTGTCACCCATCCTGACAATGACATTTCCTGCAGGATGCTCAAGGACGCCCACTACATCTCGGACGTTGATCTGTTGAAAGTCATACCGCAGGGCAGCGAGCAGCAGTTGCGGCTCATCGCGCGGCGCCGGCTGCTCAACGTCGTTGTCTGTGACGCACTCATCGAAACCGGCAACGCACCTGCCATTCTCGAGCTGCTTAGAAATGCCGAAAGCCAGTTGTCCACGTCGGCCTTTGTCAAGCTGATGCCCATTGTGGTTGGCAACAACGACCTGGAGTCAGCCCTGTGCAATCGTAAGGACCTACCGCAGGCGGTTGGCCTGGAAATGTTCTGGCAAGGCGGCCAGAACTTGCGGCGTTACCTGCTGACCCGGTTCCTGACTGAATCGGCTGCCCTCGGCAAGGTGATGAGCATCGGCATGAAGGTGGACGCCATTCCGGCATTCGGCGGCAAACCATCTCCGGAAGACATCGAAACACTGGTTACACAGATAGAAAAAGGCGATACGAAAGCTGCGGCTACATTGTCACGTTACTGCCGGATCACGCCAGAGACCGCCGAGAGAATTGTGAATGATCCAGGCGGAGAACCCATCACCGTGGCGTTCAAATGCCTGGCCCAGCCGCGCCTGGTGATGGCTCAGGCGCTGAAGCGCTGGGTGGAGTCCAAAAAGTGCCCGATAAGCGGGGAAAAGCGCATGGTCGAGTTGCATGCCCAGTTCGACGGGATGTCGTTCAACAAGGCCCGCATGCTGCTGGCTTACTGGGACTGGGCCGCCCGTGAAACCGGACCCTTTACGACTTGATTGTCAGACTACTGCAAGTTTCCAAATTCAGTTGAAGTTTACCTTGGTTATCCTTACGTAAGAATTCGATAGTTTTTGCGGATATTGGAAATATATTGCGTGTAAGTGTATCAATTTCTGTATACCTCTTGATTTTAGTTGAATTCGCAGTTAAGGCGAAGCGCGTTCGAGTGTTCGAATGAAGGCTCGAACTTAAGTTCTCTGGTGGGGAGAGATTTAATTCGACATTCCTGAGAGGACAAAAAATGTCTGAAATAGAAGAAACCGACACCACTTATGTCGAACTGACCGCTGAGATTGTTTGTGCATATGTGGGCAATAACGCGGTCCCGGCGGCAGAGATGCCTGCCCTCATCAAACATGTCCATGGTGCCTTGTCTGAGGCAGCGCAGGAGGGCGCGGCCGGCAGTGGACCGGCGCCGGAACCCGCGGTTGCCATCAATCGCTCAATAACGCCGGACTATCTGATTTGCCTGGAAGACGGCAAAAAGTTCAAATCCCTCAAGCGGCACCTGCGCACGTCCTATGACATGACGCCGGAAGAGTACCGCGAGAAATGGGGGCTCAAGTCCGATTATCCCATGGTCGCACCGAACTATGCCGCGGAACGCTCAAAGCTGGCCAAGAAGATTGGTCTCGGACAAGGCCGCCGCAAGCGGGGTTAAGACACCCAAGAAAACTGGTCATTTCTGGCAGTCTCACAACAGCATGCGCTGCGTAGGCGCATGCTGTTTTTATTAATTTCATCCTGATCTCCATCGTGTC
>JBCCVY010000125.1:0-9607 GCA_039194725.1 Pseudomonadota bacterium | reverse complement strand
CGGTCCAGCCCTTATCTGCAGCCGGTTGTGCAGCACCTCAGTACAGACCTGCTGACCGCGTTTGCCGGCGGTGCCGCGCTGGCTTTCGTCTTCCATTCATCCGTGGCGGCAGTCCTGATGCTGGCGGCATTCTGTGCACAAGGCCTGTTGCCGCTGGAGGCAGGACTGCCGCTGGTGCTCGGCGCCAATGCCGGCAGCGGACTGATTGCCGTGTGGTTGACTCGCAACATGCACGCCAAGGCGCGCCGCATTGCCATTGGCAACCTGGTGGTGCGGGTGCTGGGTGGGATTGCAGCACTGGTGTTGCTGCGCCATGTGAACCTGCCACTAGAGGCGATAGCCAGTACCCCGGCGCGCCAGCTTGTCAGTTTTCACCTGCTGTTCAACGTTGGGCTGCTTGTTGTGTTCCTGCCGCTCGTCATTCCGCTGGCGGCGCTGACCCGGCATCTGGTCACGGCGACAGATGACCTAGCCCCGGTGGCCACACGGCTAGCCAGTGCACTGGATCGCCGCGTGCTGGGCAATCCCGGACTGGCTCTGGCCAGCGCCACCCGTGAACTGCTGCGCATGAGCGAGCAGATCGAGCTGATGCTGTCGCCGGTCATGGAACTGTTTGTGTCGACCGACCCCCATGCGGCTGCCCGCATCAAGGAGATTGAAAAGCAGGTCAACGAAGCCCAGACCGACATCAAGCTCTATCTGGCTGAGCTGAACCAGGGTCAATTGTCGCCGGACCAGGCCCGGCGCAGCATGGATCTGACCGGCATTGCCATCAGCCTGGAACGGGTCGGCGACATCATCACCAAGGACCTGTTGCGGCTGACCGGCGAAATGCGAAAGAAGAAACTGACGTTCTCTAGGGAAGGTTGGACCGAACTGACACGGCTGCATGCCCGGGTGCTGGTCAACATGCAGCTGTCGCTCAACGTGCTGGTGTCGGAAGACATCGAGTCCGCGCGCCAGCTGGTGGAAGAGAAGGAATATGTTCGCACGCTGGAGGCAGAATCCCATGATGCCCATCTGGCCCGGCTGGGGCAGGGCAGCCCGGAAAGCATTGCCACCAGCGACATTCACCTGGAAACCGTGCGCGCCCTCAAGGAGATAAACTCCAGGTTCATCACCTTCGCCTATCCGATCCTCAAAAAGAGTGGCTTGCTGCTCGACAGCCGGCTGGCCGATGCCAAATCCTAAGACACAGAAAATATTATATGTTGATCTGAAATATCGATTTCTCAAATACAACGGGACTGCATAAATTCTCAGGCATCAATTCCGGCGCGGACCAAGGTGCGGAGGCAGCGGACATGAAAACAGACCTGCAGACTGACCCGGCATCGGCAATCGAAGCGCCACGGCAGGGTGAACCATATCTGCTCACGCCGGGTCCGTTGACCACGGCCTGTTCGGTCAAGGAACAGATGCTGCGCGACTGGGGGTCCTGGGACGGTGATTTTAGAGCCATGACCGTGCGTCTCAGGTCGGAACTGCTGACGCTTGTGGGTGAGGGCGCAGACGACTTTGACTGCGTTCCGGTGCAGGGTAGCGGCACCTTTGTTGTCGAAGCCATGCTGGGGTCACTGCTGCCGCGCGACAGCAAGACGCTGGTGCTGGTCAATGGCGCTTATGGCCAGCGTATTGCGAAGACCATGGATTATATCGGCCGCGCCCATGTCGACATCGACAAGGGGGACTACCTGCCGCCGCGCGGCCAGGAAGTCGCTGCTGCACTGGCCGCAGACCCGGAAATCACCCACGTGGTGGTGGTGCATTGTGAGACGTCATCGGGCATTTTGAACCCGATAAAGGAGATTTCCGAGGCGACCTATGCTGCAGGCTGCAAGTTGCTGATCGATTCCATGAGCGCTTTCGGGGCCATTGATGTTGCAGTCGGCGATATTCGCTATGAGGCGATTGTGTCGTCCGCCAACAAGTGCATCGAAGGCGTTCCCGGCTTCGGCTTCCTCATTGCGCGCAAGTCCGAACTGGCTGCGGCCAAGGGCAACGCCCATTCGCTCAGCCTCGACGTGCACGAGCAGTGGGTCAACATGGAAAAGACCGGCCAGTGGCGGTTTACCCCACCGACACATGTGGTGGCGGCGTTCATGGAAGCCCTGCGCCTGCATCGTGAGGAAGGCGGCATCCAGGCGCGTGGCGCGCGCTATGCCAGAAACCGCGATGTGCTGGTTGACGGCATGCGCCAACTGGGCTTTGAAACCCTGCTGCGTGACCGCTGGCTGTCGCCGATAATCGTGACGTTTTTCAACCCGGCGGACGACAGGTTTGAGTTCAGCCGGTTCTACGACCTGATGAAGGAAAAAGGCTTCATCATCTATCCTGGCAAGCTGACCGTGGTCGACAGTTTCCGCGTCGGCTGCATTGGCCAGATGGACCACCACACCATGCGCGCCGTCGTGGCCGCCGCCAAATCATCGCTGGATGCCATGGGCATTGCCAGCGCCAGACCACCCCAGGCCGCACTTTCGGAACGGGAAAAGCTTGCCGCCTGAACAATGAAAGCAACTGAGTAAATGAACGACATGACCCCGGTTGACGTCACGGTGAACGGACGCAGCTATCCCAAAGGTGAGACGTGTGCCATCGCCATTTGCCTGGACGGCTGCGAACCGGCATACTTGGACGCAGCCATTGCCGACGGATTGATGCCGGCGCTGGCGCGGATCCGCAAAGCCGGCACCGACAGGCTGGCGCACAGCGTCATCCCCAGTTTCACCAACCCGAACAACATGTCCATCGCCACTGGCCGTCCACCAGCCGTGCACGGTATTTGCGGCAACTTCCTGTATGACCCGGATACGGGTGAGGAAGTGATGATGAACGATCCGAAATTTCTGCGCGCGCCTACCGTGTTCAAGGGGTTTTATGATGCCGGCCAGCGCGTGGCGATCGTGACCGCAAAAGACAAGTTGCGGGCGCTGCTCGGCCATGGCCTGGCGTTCGATGAAGACCGCGCCATGTGCTTTTCGTCGGAACGTTCGGATACCACCACCAAGGCCGAGCACGGCATCGACAATGCGTCTGAATGGCTGGGCCGCGAGGTGCCGGAAGTCTATTCCGCCGAACTGTCGGAGTTTGTCTTTGCTGCTGGGGTCAAGCTGCTGAAGGAGTTTGCGCCGGATGTCATGTACCTGACCACCACCGATTACGTGCAGCACAAATATGCGCCTGAAGATGCCGAGGCCAAGGCTTTCTACGCCATGTTCGACAAATACCTGAGCGAGCTGGATGCCATGGGCGCGGCGATTGTTGTTACCGCCGACCATGGCATGAAACCGAAACACCTGGCGGATGGCTCGCCGGCAGTCATCTACGTGCAGGATCTGATGGACGACTGGCTGGGCAAGGACGCTGCCCGGGTCATCCTGCCGATCACCGACCCTTACGTGGTGCATCATGGGGCACTGGGGTCATTTGCCACCGCCTATCTGCCCGCCGGCGCTGATGTCGGGCAGGTGCTGGCCAGGCTTCGCGATGTTGACGGGATCATCCTGGCGGTCGACAAGGCCGACGCCTGCAAGCGCTTTGAGCTGCCGGAAGACCGCATTGGCGACATCGTGGTGATCTCCGGTGAAAACATGACCGTAGGCACCAGTGCACACCGGCATGACCTAGCCGCGCTGAAAGAGCCGTTGCGCTCGCATGGCGGATTGACCGAGCAGGAAGTGCCGTTCATCGTCAACCGGGTGATGCCCGACCTGCCGGGTGCGCCGGAGTTGCGGAATTTTGACGCCTTCTTCTATGCGGTGCGGGCAGCTGCGCTACAAACAACCATCTAAAAGGTCGACAGAAATGAGTGGAACGGAACGCACAATCCGCCGCGAGGCAATGCGCATCGGTGGCGAGAAGGTGACGACAAAGGACGTGGTCGAGGTTTTCTACCCGTACACTGACGACGTAATCGGCACGGTGCCTGCCGGGACAGCGGAACACGCCGCGCGCGCGTTCGAAATTGCTGCTGCATACAAGCCCAAACTGACCCGCTATGAGCGCCAGCAAATCCTGTTTCGCGCCGCCGAGCTGATCCGTGAGCGGCGCGAGGAAATCGCCCACTGGCTGACGCTGGAGCTGGGCATCTGCAAGCAGCATTCACTGTATGAGACAGGACGCTCCTATGATGTGTTCACGCTGGCCGGGCAACTGGCCATTCTCGATGACGGGCAGATTTTTTCCTGTGATCTGACGCCGCAGGGCAAGGACCGCAAGATTTTCACCAAGCGTGAACCGGTCAACGCGATTTCCGCGATCACCCCGTTCAACCATCCGCTCAACATGGTGGCGCACAAGATCGCACCGTCGATTGCCACCAACAACTGCATGGTGTGCAAGCCGACCGAACTGACACCAATGACCGCCATTACGCTGGCCGACATCCTGTATGAAGCCGGCCTGCCGCCGGAAATGTTCCAGATCGTCACCGGCATGCCTGCCGACATCGGTGACGAAATGATCACCAATGACAAAATCGACATCATCACCTTCACCGGCGGCGTGCCGGTCGGCAAGATGATCGCATCCAAGGCCGGCTACAAACGTACTGCGCTGGAGCTGGGCGGCAACGATCCGCTGATTATCCTGAATGATCTCGAGACGCCCGATCTTGAAAAGGCAGCGGCGCTTGCCTGCGCCGGGGCAACCGGCAATTCTGGCCAGCGGTGCACTGCCATCAAGCGTATCCTGGTGCAGGACTCTATCGCCGACAAGATCGTGCCGATGATCACGGAGAAGGCCAAGGCCATCCGCTTCGGCGACCCGCAGGACCCGGACACGCAACTGGGTTGCGTCATTCACTCACAGGCAGCCGAGATCTTCGAAAACCGGGTTTATGACGCAGAGAAGCAGGGCGCCGAGATTCTGTATCACCCGGAGCGCAAGGGTGCCTTGCTGCCACCGATCGTCGTGGATCATGTGCCACATGGCTGCGAGCTGGTCATGGAGGAGACCTTCGGTCCCATCGTGCCGATCGTGCGGGTGCCGGACAATGACGAGGAGGTGATGAAGATTTCCAACTCGACCGCATTTGGCCTCTCGGCAGGGGTCTGCACGAACAACCTTGTCCGCGCCACCAACTATATCGAAGGGTTGGATGTGGGCACCGTGAACATCTGGGAACAACCCGGATACCGCATCGAGATGTCGCCGTTCGGAGGCATCAAGGATTCCGGAAACGGCGTCAAGGAGGGCGTGCTGGAGGCGATGAAGTTCTTCACCAATGTGAAGACCTACTCACTGCCATGGCCGCGTTAGGCCAGGCCATTGAAAGAGGGCTCCAAGATCCAGCACACGGAGGGTGAGTCGAACACCTCTGCAGCCCGTGCGAACTGGGCTGCAGCCAATACAGGAGAGCGTTCGCGGCCCTTGCTGCAGCGCGATGCGGATGCGTTCATGCACCAGAGCTTGTCGAGCCCGTGCGTGAACACGGTTGCCAGGGCGGAAGGCATCTGGATCGAGGACCTGGACGGTCGCCGCTACATGGATTTTCACGGCAACAGCGTGCATCACATTGGCTATGGCCATCCGCGCCTTGTCGCGGCTATCAAGCAGCAGCTGGACGCCTTGAGCTTTTCGCCGAGGCGGTTCACCAATGAAGTCTCGGTAGAGCTGGCTGAACGGTTGGGCAAGCTGGCACCGGCAGACCTGAAACGGGTACTGTTCACGACCGGGGGGTCCGATGCGGTCGAGGTCGCCCTGAAGATCGCGCGTGCGGCGACCGGCAGGTTCAAGACGCTGTCGTTCTGGGACGCATTTCACGGGGCCGGTTTCGGCGCCTCATCAGTTGGCGGCGAGGCGACATTCCGCTCGCATATTGCCGGTCCGTTGACACCGGGTGCAGAGCATATCGCTCCGTTTGCCTGCTACCGCTGCCCCTACGGCCATCCCGGACCGGACAATTGCGGACTGGCATGTGCGTCCATGGTCGACTATGTGCTGGAGCGTGAAGGCGATGTGGCGGCGGTAATTGCGGAGCCTATGCGGGCGGTGCCGCAGATCCCGCCGCCGGGATACTGGCAGAAGGTGCGCGAGGCCTGCAACAGGCACGGCACATTGCTGATTTTCGATGAAATCCCCACCGGTCTCGGCAAGACCGGGCGGTTCTTTTCGTTCGATCATGATGACGTGGTGCCGGACATCTGTGTTGTCGGCAAGTCGCTGGGCGGCGGCATCCTGCCGATCGCGGCTGCCATTGCCCGCGAGGACCTGAACGTATGCGGTGAATTTGCCATCGGCCACTACACCCATGAGAAAAACCCGGTGACCGGCCGTGCCGCCCTGACCACTTTGGACATCATCGCGGATGAAGGCCTGGTCGAGCGCTCAGCGCAACTGGGCGGGCATGCGATGGACCGGCTGCGGGACTTTGCGGAGGGTTGTCCCATAGCCGGCGATGTCAGGGGCAGGGGACTGATGTTCGGTGTTGAAATCGTGTCGGACAAGGAAACCAGGTCCGCGGCACCTGAACTGGCGGAGCAAGTCTATTATCGGTGCCTGGAACAGGGCCTGAGCTTCAAGATCTCACAAGGCTGCGTCCTGACACTGTCGCCGCCATTGACCATTGCGCGCGACGACCTGGATGCTGCGTTGACAATCGTGGAGGCGGCCATTAGCCAAGCTGTCTCGTGACACCCGCCAATCCGACTTCCGGACACACCTGAATGGGCGCGCCGACACAATTTGCCATAGGCCTGATCCTGTGCGCAGCCGTGCTGCACGCGGTATGGAATGCCGTGGTCAAGGGATCGACCGACCGCGTGATCACGCTCGGGCTCATCAACCTCGGGCACGGCCTGATTGGCGTGGTCATGGTGGTTTTGTATCTGCCGCCGGCGCGTGAAGCCTGGCCGTTCATTGCGGCATCGACCTTCATCCACTATTTCTACTACGGCTTCCTGCTGGTGGCCTACCGGTTCGGTGATCTCAGCCAGGTTTATCCGATCGCGCGCGGCGTGGCGCCGGTGCTGGTCGCGCTGGGCGCGCAGTTGTTTGCCGGCGAGGTGCTGCCGCCGGTTGCCTGGGCCGGCATCGTTATCATTTCGCTGGCAATCGGTGCCCAGACGTTTGGCCGGCCAGGCGCGCGGATCAGTGCCGGCGCACTGGCTGCTGCCCTTCTGACCGGCATCACCATTGCCTCCTATTCCGTGGCTGACGGCATGGGCGTGCGGGCATCGGGCAGCCCGTTGGGCTATATCGGCTGGCTGTTCGCGCTGGAAGCTGTGTCGACAGCCGTTTTGCTCGGCATTCGGTGGAACAAGCTGCGCGAGTATCCGCTGAAGAGTTACGTGATCGGCATCGGCGGCGGTCTGATATCGGCGCTCGCCTACGGGCTTGCTATCTATGCCAAGAGCCTCACCTCACTCGGCGCCGTTTCGGCCATCCGCGAGTCGAGTGTCATTATCGCTGCGCTGATCGGGGTTGTGTGGTTCGGTGAGCGGCCCTGGAAACTCAGGATGATCTCGGCGGCCTTCGTGGCTGCCGGCATTGTCCTGCTGGCCACCGCCTGAACCGCTCTCATGTCTGCCGGCACCTGCCCAGCACGAAAAACCCCGGGCTGAATGCCCGGGGAGGAGTTGCAGGGAAATCTTGGGAGAGAGTAACGATACTCAGAACATGCCGACCGGATTGATGCCGATGTCCTTCATGGTGCGCGCGTCGATGTGACTGCTGGCCAGCAGGTTGCTGTTCCGATTGCTGCGCAGAAGGCGCTGGGTTGACTTCAAGATGGTCGCTGCAATGCTGTTGTGGTGTTGCCTGGTCATGGTTGCGTTCCTTAGAGACGAGACGTTCTTGTTGTTTTGTTAACCGCAACATTGCACAGCCCGGGGGCGTCGACTGTGAGATTCATCACACAACGTGCATGTTTTAGTTATGCACAATCGGAGCTTGCAAGCGGCGGTTTTGGCCGTGTTTCTGGGAGTTTTCAACAAATGTGACGCAAATGTGTTCGTAACTTGACCAATTGTGTTGACGTTATCGGGCGTCTGAACTCTGATTGACCCAACAAAAACAACCTGAGTAGGGGCTTGACGAGTTAGACGGCGGAGGGCGAGTTGACTGTATCAGAGTTACATGTGTCTGTTGGTGAACAAGAGTGGCAACCAGAAGCTATCGGGACGGCAGGCTCCCTGGCGGTGGTTCTGGCCAAAGAGTTCCCTGAATCATTTCGCTGGGCGCAGGAGGTGACCGCCAGCGCCCGTAAGTGCATTCGTCTGGAGTACTCCGCGCCGCATTGCGTGGAAGCGCAGGTGGAGCAATTGTTTGCCGACCTGCAGGAGCTGAAAAAGCGGCTCCTGAGCGAGAATTTCTACTTTCGGGTCATTGAGCTGGATCTGGAAAGCACGCCGGAGGTTCTTGATCTGGCAAAAATCTCGGCGGATTGGCGGATTGTGCTGATGTTCTCGTTTCTGGATGAGGAACTGCCGCAGTTCGAACGGGAATTCGACTACGCCATGAATCTGCTGGCTGCCAATTCCCAGGCCATCGCGGACGGCACCGGCAAGCTGTGTCCCTCGTTCGAGACTGCTATCGCAGCCATGGCCGCGTGACGCCGACCCGGCTGCATTAATCCTACTATAAGTAAGGTGCCGCTGGCACCTTGCTGGCAGTATGCCCGCCGGGTGCCGGAGCGCCGGCGTTGGTATCAGTTGGAAATCCGTTTATGCATATACACACCGTGTTCTTCTGGTTATGGAAAACGACCAGTCCGGAACAGATCCGGCAGTTTGAAACCGGTCTGGATCTGTTGACCCGTGACCCCAATGTGCTGGAGCGCCAGATCGGGAAACCGGCGGCAACCAGCCGTGCGGTCATAGACAGCAGCTACGACTACGCGGTGGTTCTGAAGTTTTCAGACCTGGCCAGCCATGATGCCTACCAGACCGGTGAGCCACACCAGCTGTTCCTGGAAACCTGCGCCAGCCTGTGGAGCAAGGTTCAGGTGTATGACATCGAAAATAGCGCCCAAGAGCGCTGAATCCTGGTCATTGTGAGCTTTTTTGCCGATTTTTTCATCACCACGCCGCGCCAAAAAAGAGACTTAGGGTTATAAGTCGGCACCGATTGGGCTTGTTACGGACGATGTGCCGTTTACCCTTGGTCCAATCGCGCGACGAACGACGCGGTTTTTCTGATGCATGACGCACATGCCTTAATGGGAGGAAGACTATTATGCGCAAATGGCTAGTTTCAACTGTCGCCGCTGCCGCGGTGTTTGCGGCCGGATCGGCCCAGGCTGCCGACAAGCTGAAGATCGGCTTCATGGCGACGCTTGAAGGAACTTACACCGTGCTCGGCGAAGACGGTCAGCGTGGCTTCGAAGTCGCCATGAAAGAGGCCAATGGCAAGGCTGGCGGCCGCGAGATCGAAGTTATCGTCGGCGCTACCGACGCAAGTCCGGACAGCGCGCTGCGCGCCGCCCGCAAGCTTGTGGAACAGGACAAGGTCGACATTATAATCGGTCCGCTTTCCGGTTCGGAAGGCATTGCCCTTCGCGATTACTCCAAGACCCAGCCGCAGGTGACTTTCATCAATGGCATTTCCGGGGCTCAGGAAACCACATACGTCACACCATCGGAAAACTTCTTCCGCTTCAACATGG
>JBCCVY010000124.1:0-9654 GCA_039194725.1 Pseudomonadota bacterium | reverse complement strand
GCGGCAGTCGCTGTGGTCGGCTGGACTGGCGTTGCAGAATGTAGGTGGGACATGGGTGTTGCAGGCAAGTTGATGCGCTGGAACGGCTTGCCGGTGCGCAGGCAATGACACTGCCCAATTTCATCACCATCGGGCGGCTGTTCCTGGTGCCGGTCATCGTGTGGCTGCTGTATCAGTCGCTGTACCCGGCGGCGTTCTTTGTATTTGTGCTGGCCGGCATCTCGGACGCCGTGGATGGTTTCCTGGCCAAGCAGTTCGACCTCTCGTCCGAACTTGGCGCCTACCTGGATCCGATTGCCGACAAGGCGCTGCTGGTCACCATTTACGTGGTGCTCGGCATCTTTGAGCACCTGCCAAGCTGGATCGTGATTATCGTCGTCAGCCGGGACGTTGCCATTGTTGGTGCTGTCATTCTGTCCTGGCTGATGGACCGGCCGGTGAAGATGGAACCCAACATGGTTTCTAAGGCCAATACCGTGATGCAGATACTGCTGGTGATTGCATTGCTTGCAGCGTTGGCATTTTCTTCAATAAACCCGGTTATGGTGATTGCCGGTGCGTCCATTACAGCGGCGCTTACGCTGGCATCGTTGGCGGTCTATCTGCGCGATTGGTTGCACCATATGGCAAATGGTGGCTCCATCGACCGCGCCGCCGGTCCTGCTGATGAGGGGCAAAAGCAATGACAGTCCAGCGTCAGGTGTCCATTTGGCTGGTTGTGCTCGGTACGATCATTGCCTTCATGTGGCTGTTTGCCGACATCATGCTGCCGTTCATCGCCGGTATCGTGCTGGCTTACTTCCTGGACCCGGTCGCGGACGCACTTGAACGTCTCAAGCTGCCGCGGCTGGCGGCAACCCTGGTGATAGTGCTGACCAGCGTGTTTCTGCTCGTGCTGGTATTGCTTCTGGTGGCACCGCTTATCGGCGACCAGATTGGCAAGTTCGCCGAGCGCCTGCCGTCCAACGTGTCGACACTTGTAGCGCTGTTCAACGATCTGGCGCCGGCCTGGGTGAAGGATGCGCTGGCCAACACCAGTGCGACGTTGCCAGCCTCCGGGTCGGAAATCGCGGCCAAGGCCGCAGGCTGGGTGGCAAGTCTGCTGCAGTCGATTCTGACAGGCGGTCTGGCGCTGTTCAATCTCATGTCGCTGCTGATCATCACGCCGCTGGTCACGTTCTACATGCTCAACGACTGGGACCGGATGGTCGAGCGCATTGATGGCTGGGTGCCGCGTGACCATGTCGAGACCGTGCGCGCAGTGGCACGTGACATCAATTCAGCCATGGCCGGGTTCATCCGCGGGCAGGGCACCGTATGCATGCTGCTCGGCATGTTTTACGCAGTGGCGCTGATTGCCGCCGGTTTGAATTTCGGCTTGCTGATCGGCCTCACCGCCGGTCTACTGTCGTTCATACCCTTCGTTGGGGCCGCCATTGGCGGCATTCTTGCCATCGCCACGGCATTGGTGCAGTTCTGGCCGGATTGGGTGCAGATTCTGATCATTGCCGGCATCTTCGGTCTGGGGCAGTTTATCGAGGGCAATTTCCTGTCGCCAAAACTGGTTGGCCAGTCCATTGGCGTACATCCGGTGTGGCTGATGTTCGCGCTGCTGGCCTTTGGCTACCTGTTCGGCTTTGCCGGCGTCCTGCTGGCAGTGCCGCTGGCAGCGGCAATTGGCGTGTTGTCCAAGTTTTTCCTGAACCAGTATCTGGCATCGAAGCTTTATCTCGGGGTCAAGAAACCACGCCGGTCCGCTTCAACCAAAGGCGGTTGAGCGACGTGGCTGCCGGATCCGCACATCAGCTGACACTGGATCTGCCGCATCGGGTGGCGACAGGGCGCGATGATTTTTTGGTTTCAGGCGCCAACGAAGCAGCCGTGGCTGCCGTGGATGCGTGGCCGGACTGGCCGTCACCGGTCCTCATTCTCGTAGGCGCTGCCGGGTCCGGGAAGAGCCACCTGTGCGATGTCTGGTGCACCCGCGCCAAGGCCCCGACAGTGCCGGCAGGCGCCCTGGAAACCGCCGGCGTTGCAGACCTGATGCGCACTGGCGCTGTTGCGGTGGAGGATGCACCTGGAGATGAAATCGATGAAGTTGCCCTGTTTCATCTGATCAATCTTGCGCGTGAGAATGCCGGCAGCGTCCTGATCACATCTCGCGGCTATCCGTCGCGCTGGAACATTGCATTGCCTGATCTGGTCTCCCGTCTCAAGGCGGCACAGGTTGCCAGCCTGGGCGATCCCGATGACGAGCTGTTGCGCGGACTGCTGGTCAAACAATTTGCAGACCGGCAGTTGCATGTCGATGAGGCAGCCATCAGCTATATGGTATTGCGCATGGAACGCTCGTTCGCGGCAGCCCGATCGTTGGTTGCCAGAATCGACGCTCGGGCGCTGACCGAGCGCGCTGAAATCACCCGCAAGCTTGTCGCGCGGGTGATGCAGGACACAGCCGGTTCGGACACTGTCGACGACGATTAGATCGGATTAACACTCTTTGCGCAGCATCATTGGGATCGCTGTCATCGATATGTTACAGTTTTGTATCAGTTCCATTGGCATCAGCTGTCCAACAGCAATAAGTGCGGTTCTGATCGGGCCGCGGAACCAGGAAGCATGAATCTAGAGAGCAAGGAAAGCAAGGAACTGGCCAGTGCCAAACCGGCGAAGACCGGAGCTGTGGTCGAGAAAGACCTGGCCAGTTCGCCCAAGCGGTTCTTCAACCGTGAGCTGTCGTGGCTGGGGTTCAATTACCGCGTGCTGATGGAGGCCAGGAACACGGCTCATCCTTTGTTCGAGCGGCTTCGTTTTCTGTCCATCTCCGGCAACAACCTGGATGAATTCTACATGGTTCGGGTTGCCGGGCTTGCCGCCCAGATCCGTGAACATGTGACCAGTCTGTCCCAGGACGGCCTGACGCCGGCTGACCAGTTGTCCAGCGTGCGTGCCGAGGCCAGCGAGTTGATGGGTGAGCAGGACAAGCGCTGGCACGCCCTGCGTGAGGAACTGCATGAGAACCGGGTCGAACTGGTCAACACCGATCAGTTGACCGCTCAGGATCGTGCCTGGCTGGACGAGCGCTTTCATGAACAGGTCCTGCTGGTGCTTACCCCGATAGCCATTGACCCGGCTCATCCGTTTCCGTTTCTGCCCAATCGCGGCCTGATGATCGCGTTGCAACTGGAGCGCAAGTCCGATGGCGAACAGATGAAGGCGCTGGTGCAGGTGCCGCAGCAACTGGAGCGGTTCACCCGCTTGCCCGGCAGCAAGACCGACGATGACCAGGCGGTTGCGCGCTTCATCATGATCGAGGACATGATCACTCATTTTACGCCACGCCTGTTTGCCGGATACCAGTTACAGGGCAGGGGCGTGTTCCGCATCCTGCGCGACAGCGACATCGAGGTGGAGGAAGAAGCTGAAGATCTTGTTCGCTACTTTGAACGGGCCCTGAAGCGCCGCCGTCGGGGCAGCGTGGTGCGGCTGGAGGTTGACAGCGATTGCCCGGAAAGCTTGCGCACCTTCATAGCTCGTGAACTCAAGGCGGAAGATGATGCAATTGTCATGTGCGACGGTGTCGTGGGCTATGCCGATACGTCCCAGCTCATTGTGGATGACATGCCGGAGCACAAGTTCCCGCCCTACAATCCGCGCTTTCCTGAACGCATACGCGATCATGGCGGTGACTGCTTTGCCGCCATTCGGCAGAAAGACATCATTGTTCATCACCCGTATGAGTCGTTCGATGTGGTGGTGCAGTTTGTCCGTCAGGCTGCGCGCGACCCGGAAGTAGTCGCCATCAAGCAGACCCTCTACCGCACCTCAAACCAGAGCCCGATCGTGGAAGCACTGGTCATGGCGGCTGAAGCGGGCAAGTCGGTCATGGCGGTGGTCGAACTGAAAGCCCGCTTCGACGAGGAAAAGAACATTCAGTGGGCACGTAACCTGGAGCGTGCGGGCGTTCAGGTGGTGTTTGGATTTGTGGAACTGAAGACCCATGCCAAGACCTCCATGGTTGTTCGCCGTGAAGGTGGACACCTGAGAACCTATGTCCATTACGGCACCGGCAACTACCACCCGGTCACCGCGCGCATCTACACCGACATGTCGTTCTTTACCTGCGATCCTGCCCTGTGCCGCGACGCGGCGCGGCTGTTTAACTATGTGTCCAGCTATGCAGAGCCAACCGAACTGGAACGCATAGCCTTGTCGCCCCTGACACTGAGCGAGCGTCTGCTCTCGCATATTGAGGATGAGATTGTTCACGCCAAGGCCGGCCGGCCGGCAGCCATCTGGGCGAAGATGAATTCGCTGGTTGACCCTGAGATCATCGATGCGCTGTACCGGGCCAGCAGTGCCGGTGTCCAGATTGAATTGGTCATTCGCGGTATTTGTTGCCTGCGGCCGGGCGTTCCGGGCCTGTCTGACAACATCCGTGTCAAGTCGATCATCGGGCGTTTCCTGGAACATTCTCGCATTGTGTGCTTTGGCAATGGTGAGGGATTACCGGGCAAAAAGGCGCGCATTTATATTTCATCGGCCGACTGGATGCCGCGAAACCTGCACCGGCGTGTTGAGACACTGGTGCCAGTGGATACACCGACCGTGCATGAGCAGATACTGGACCAGATCATGGTCGCCAACCTGAAGGACAACCAGCAAAGCTGGCAACTGATGCCGGACGGCAGCTCGCAACGCGTCGCGGCGGGTCCCGATGAAGAGCCTTTTAACGCTCACGACTACTTTATGAACAACCCATCGCTGTCTGGGCGCGGAAGTTCTTTGAAAGATAGCCTGCCACCTGCTATTGCCGGACATTAAAGGCAATGCGCGGTCAGGGGGTGATTCTGATCTGCACTTCATTAGCGGGACAGGTCTGAGTGAACCCGGCCAAGAAGCTCGACAGGATTTCCGGTGCACCTCCGGTTGCGGTGGTGGACATTGGCTCGAACTCCGTACGTATGGTGGTCTATGACGGCCTGCGGCGAGCACCGTCTCCCATGTTCAATGAGAAAGTCCTGTGTGCCCTCGGCCGCGGCGTGGCGGAGACCGGCGCGCTGGATGCCGAGGCCTCTGAGCGTGCCCTGAGCGCGATCCGCCGGTTTCGCGCTTTGTGCAGCCAGATGAATGTCAGCGAGATCTTTTCCGTTGCAACCGCGGCGGTGCGCGATGCCTCCAACGGCCGCGAATTCATAGCTCGGGCCAAGAAGCTGCTTGGCGTCGATATCGGTGTCTTGACCGGCCGTCAGGAAGCCGCGTTTGCGGCCAAGGGCGTGTTGTCGGGGATTCCCGATGCAGACGGCATCGTCGGCGACCTTGGCGGCGGCAGCCTGGAATTTGTTGATGTGTCCATGGGAAAGCTGCGCGACGGTATCACTTTGCCGCTCGGGCCGTTGCGGATTCTCGGCGAGACAGGTCCCGACCTGGAGGCAGCGACACGCTACATCGACACTCAACTGGATCGGGCCAAACTGCTGCAGAACCTGGAGGGCCGGACATTTTACGGGGTTGGCGGCGCTTGGCGTAATCTGGCCCGCCTGCACATGGCCCAGATCCATTATCCGCTGATCATTGTCCAGGGCTATACGATGGATCGCTCCACCGCGCAGTCGCTGGCAGACTTCGTCTCCCGGTTGTCGCCCGATACCCTGAAGGGCATTGATGCAGTGTCAAAGAGCCGGTCGGAAACATTGCCTCTGGCCGCACTGGTTCTTGAAAGACTGCTGGCGCGAACTCAGCCCACCAGTGTGATGACCTCCATTTACGGAGTCCGCGAAGGCCTGTTGTTCGGCAAGCTCAAGAAGCGTGTGCGCGATTCGGATCCATTGCTCAATGCGAGTTGGGATTTTGCCAAGCGGTATGCGCGATCGCCAAACCATGAACTGGAATTGTGCCAGTGGACCAATGCCCTGTTTGCCAATGACAAGTTGCCTGAAACTGAAGAAGAACGCCGCCTGCGTCATGCCGCCTGCATGATGGCCGACATCTCATGGCGGGCCAATCCGGATTACCGGTCCGGCCGCGCGCTGACCATTATCTCGCAGGCTTCGATTGTAGGCGTGGATCACCCGGGCCGACTGTTCTTGGCGCTTGCCGTGTTTTTCCGGTACCAGGGCATTAACTCCAAACATGCGCCGCGCGAGTTTGTCGATCTGATTCCCGAAGACTGGCTCGAACGGGCCCGCATCCTGGCCGGAGCCATGCGCCTTGCCTACGTGCTGACCGGCGCCATGACAGGTCTGCTGCCCAAGATCAAACTGTTCATCGAGGGCAAGACGCTGGTTCTCGACATACCAAAGAAGCTGTCTGACCTGTATGGCGAGTCGGTTGCAAAGAAGGTCAATCAGCTCGCCGACGCCATGGGGCTCGAGCCCAAAATACGCCTCGGATAACCGTCCTCACAACTTGCGGCGAATTGGCCCTGCGACACAATCTGCCTACTCGCGGATCGATGGTGGGCCTATCTTGGCCACGAAGCAATTTCTCTCGGTCCAGGAACATTCAGATGTTTGATGGCGTTTCTGCTGAACTGCTTGCGCGCTTTCAATTCGCGTTTACGGTCTCCTTTCATATTGTCTTTCCCGCGTTTTCCATCGGTCTGGCCAGTTACCTTGCCGTGCTCAACGGCCTGTGGCTGAAAACCCGGGACGAGACCTACTTGGTTCTGTTTGAATACTGGAAAAAGATATTTGCCGTGGCGTTTGGCATGGGCGTCGTCTCCGGCATCGTCATGTCCTACCAGTTCGGCACCAACTGGAGCGTGTTCTCCGACAAGACCGGACCCATACTCGGTCCACTTATGGCCTATGAAGTGCTGAGTGCGTTTTTCCTCGAGGCCGGCTTCCTCGGAATCATGTTGTTCGGACGCAAGCGTGTTGGCGACAAGCTGCACATGTTTGCGACCGCCGTTGTCGCGCTCGGCACCTTGATGTCGGCCACCTGGATACTGTCGGTGAACTCGTGGATGCAGACGCCGGTCGGGTACTCGATCAACGATGCAGGGCAGTTTGTGCCGGAAGACTGGTGGGCGATCGTCTTCAACCCGTCCTTTCCCTATCGTCTGGTTCACATGGTGCTGGCGGCATTTCTCACCACCGCACTGGTCGTCGGCGCGGTCGGCGCCTGGCATTTGTTGAAAGACCGGACCCAGAAGCCGGCCCGTGTCATGTTTTCAATGGCCATGTGGATGGCTGTGCTGGTGACACCGCTTCAGATATTCGCCGGAGACCTGCACGGGCTCAACACGCTTGAACATCAGCCAGCCAAGGTCATGGCCATGGAGGGCCATTTCGACAGCTATCCGGAAGGTGCGCCGTTGATCCTGTTCGGGATTCCCAATCAGGCGGAAAAGCGTGTCGATTTCGCCATCCAGATCCCGAAACTGTCGAGCCTGATCCTCAAGCATGACCTGAACGCACCACTGGCCGGCCTCGACACCGTTGACGATGAGGACGAGCCACCGGTTGCAATCGTGTTCTGGAGCTTCCGCATCATGGTTGCGCTGGGGTTTGCCATGCTCGGCCTCGGCATATGGAGCCTGTGGGCGCGCTGGCGCGACGTGTTGTACCGCGACCGCTGGTTGCACATGACGGCCATAGCCATGGGGCCGTCGGGCTTCGTCGCCGTGCTGGCCGGATGGGTGACCACCGAAGTCGGGCGGCAACCGTTCACCGTCTATGGCGTGTTGAGAACCAGCGACTCGCTGGCCCCAATAGCGGCGCCGGCCGTCGCAACCTCGCTGATTGCCTTTATTGTCGTCTACTTCTTTGTTTTCGGGGCCGGTGTGTTCTACATCATGCGCCTGATGGGCAAACCACCCGGCGGCGGCGGCAAGGAACTCGCCAAGGGGCCGTTGCGCAGCGCCGGCATGACACCGGTTTCGCAAATCGCCGAACAGGAGGCCGCGGGCAATGGAGTTTGATCTTCCTCACATCTGGGCTGCCATCATAGCGTTTGCCGTCCTGATGTACGTGGTGCTCGATGGTTTCGATCTCGGAGTCGGCATGTTGTTTGCGGTTGAGCACGAAAAGCACGATCGCGACATCATGATGAATTCCGTCGCGCCGGTTTGGGACGGAAACGAGACCTGGCTGGTCATGGGCGGTGGCGGACTGTTCGCCGTGTTTCCGCTAGCCTATGCCACCGTGCTGCCGGCGCTTTACATGCCGTTGACAATCATGCTGTTGGCGCTGGTGTTTCGCGGAGTTGCGTTCGAGTACCGCTGGCGCACGGAGCGCGGACAATTTCTATGGAACTGGGGTTTTTGGGGCGGATCGTTTGTCGCCAGTTTTACCCAGGGTATTGCGCTCGGAGCGTTGGTGCAGGGGATTTCCATAACCGACCGTGCCTATTCCGGTGGCTGGTGGGACTGGCTGACGCCATTCTCCCTGCTGACCGGTATCGCCGTCGTGTTCGGATATTGCCTGCTTGGCGCAACCTGGCTGATCTACAAGACCGATGGCCCACTGCAGGAAAGAATGCAGTCGCGGGCACGTGTGCTGGCCGTCATCACGCTGGGATTTATCGGCATTGTCAGCGCGGTGACGCCGTTTCTTGATCCGGTCTATGCAGATCGCTGGTTTGCCTGGCCAACCGCCGCTTTTTCAGCGGTCGTGCCGCTGCTGCTTGCCGTCGCAGCGTGGCGTCTCTACGTGGGACTGCGCGACAAGCACGATGCAACACCGTTCCTCGCGTCGCTGGCGCTGTTCATTCTGAGTTTTATCGGCATCGGCATCAGCTTCTACCCGCATATTGTTCCCCCGAGCCTGACCATTGCTGAAGCTGCCGCGCCTGACTCAAGCCTGGCCTTTACGCTGGTCGGGGCGGCGGTGCTGTTGCCGTTGATCCTTGCCTATACCGGGTATGCCTATTGGGTGTTCCGCGGCAAGATGGATCCGGACGAGGGCTATCACTGATGCCTTCGTCTGTCAGCAAGCTGATGTGGTTTGCCGCCTATTGGCTGGCCGGCGTGGCCGTGGTCGGCAGCCTTGCCTGGCTCATCAGGCTGGTGCTCGTCTGAAATTCTACGCGCTGAAAATCTCCGGCTTGCCATCGCGAATGCCAATGGCCAGCTTGCCGGTCTTCAGTCCCTGGGCGACTTCGCCGAACAGTTCGTGCCGCCAGCCGCGCATCATCTGCAGGTGATCCCCGCCATTGCCGGCAAACTCCTCGATGTCGGCTGCATTGGCAATCAGGCGCGGGGCGATGTTTTCGCGCTCGCATACCACTTTCAAACCCAGCTTCAGCACATCTGCAATGGCTGAGGCGCCTTCCGGCTGCGGGCCTCTCGATGGCTGCAGCGGCGGCAGCTTGTCCTTCGGCATGGCAAGGCCGTTCTCGATGGCCCGCAGGATCTCGTCTCCGAGCCCTCCATCCGCCATGCCGCGCGGCAGGGCGCGCAGTTTCGCCAGACCGGCCTTGTCGCGCGGTGCCTGTGTCGCCAGCTCGGAAATCGCATCATCCTTGATGATCCGGTTTCTCGGCATGTTCTTGACCTGGGCGCGTTCTTCGCGCCATTTGGCCAAGGCGACTGCAATCGCCATCTGCTTCGGGTTGCGCGGCCGGACCTTCAGGCGCTTCCAGGCGTCATCCGGGTTGGAGATGTAGGTCTCGGCAGACGCAATCACCGCCATTTCTTCCGCCAGCCACGGG